>CAZWVK010000013.1:0-36339 GCA_964636785.1 uncultured Pseudobdellovibrionaceae bacterium
GAAACATTATTGTTCTTAACGAAAGTTCGACTGCCCCCGTTAATCGGGTAGATCCAAAACATCTAATTAGTGGTAGGGACAGCCGGGCTCGAACCGACGACATCCACCTTGTAAGGGTGGCGCTCTACCAACTGAGCTATGTCCCTGTAATTTCGAAGGTCCTTTTAATTATTATAACTAAATTCCCTTGTCCACCCTTTTTAAGGGTTCTTATCTCCCCACGACATCGGCTCGAGAATCATTTGCTCAGAATCATTGGAGTTGAGCCCGCCTGCATTATTAACGGTCAGGATGGGAATAAGCTCTTTCGGCTCACAGATTCGGCGCTCGGAGCGGTGATAAATGCGCAAAAACAGCGCTTTTACGTTCAGCTCTTTAACAGATCTCATCGGGATATAGATCGTGCGAGCAATTCCTGTCGTATAGGTTTCCCCCGAAGACAAGAGATCAAAGTTTTGATTATAAAGCCTAATTTCCAGATACCGCGACTTGCGTTCCAGATCGAAATGAGTGTTGATTTGAATAAATTCAACCTCTTTTGAATCGCGAACAATAAACGTTCCCTGAAGGGATTCAAAATCAATCGGACACTCTTCCGCCCACGGCCATGGCCACGGAACACTAGAGCCACCATTGGCAAAGGCACTCGAGCCAACCAATGAAAATAAAAGTGCAAGAAAATACCTCATCTCAAATGCCTTTCCTATTGAACCGAAATACGGGTGCTTTTATTCAGGTAGTACCCATTCTTTGCCCGATGAATGTATTTGGGCTTGTCGTAATCCGGTTCAATCAGTTTTCTTAATCTCTTAATCGTCACGTAAATTTTATTATCGTGAAAGCGTGGATCGTAATCCTGCTTCCATACCGTTTTTGCCAGATGCTCTTTGGAAAAAATCTCGCCTGGATTTTTTAGAAAGAGCTTGAGCAGATCCATAAGGATGAACTGATTTTTAAAATCAATTCTTCCTTTCTTGCGCTCAACAACCGCATTGTTGGCCTTGTCATAAATCAAATCAAACTCGGCCTCATTCGAAGTTAAGGCCAATAGTTCTTTTTCAATTTTCTCAGATAAAACGGCAAAGCTTTCTGGATCGGCAATTTGCTTCGCCAAAGTTAAGTAAGTTCGTGCAAGATTTGCATCTCCCATCTGTCGATAGGTAAATCCGAGAGCGTAGAGAAGGTTCACATAGGAATAGACGTTCTGTCGGGTGCGAAGTTTCTCCATCGCAGACCAGAAAATGTTGAGTGCTTCTTCGTATTTCTTACCAAATGCTAAGATATAGCCGTTCATGATCGCTGTAGAGAGTTCGATCTCTGGCATATCGAGAACCTGGAAGAAAACTTTCAAATTGTAAATTTCATTGAGTGCATCATCGAGTCGATTCAAATGCGCATAAATCACCACAAGACCATAAATAGCATGGCAAGTGTCTTCCTTTGAATCCTTAGCTAGAGATGCGGCTAGAGCTTTTTGTAAGTGCTCAAGTGCGAGATTAAGATCACCATTTTGCTGGGCCAAAAAAGCATATGCCGTTAAAACAACGGGCGGATGAGCAAGAGTCTCACGCTTCAATACTTTTTCAATTTTTGAGCGGATTTCATTTACAGACTTGGCTTGGCCCATCTCTGCATACATCCGGATGATGAGGGCCTGACAGCGGAAAAACATATCGAAGTCTTGAACTTCTTCATAGAGCTCACCCGCAGAGCTCACTTTTTGGATAGAGCTTTTAAACTGACCTAAGCTCCAATGAAGGCGCCCAGCCTCATAAAGGCTTTTAGCTTTAAGAAGTGTTGCAGAAACTGCACTAGACTTCACTTCTGCTCCTGATACGCATTCCTGACATGCACTCCTGCTTGGTTATACCTCTTTGAATTTTGAAATGTTTACCTAATAGGAGACAGTTTCTCAAGGTGAAATCTTAAAAGACCTGTCACGTCGCAATGCTCAATTGAATAGCAGACCTCTCAAGTTTCATTTAAATGAAATCCATGAAAAAAATTCAAATAACAGTAAAGAAAGGTACGCCGTACCTTATCCGGCAATGTATTCGCGGATTAGGTACGGCGTACCCTATCCGGCGTACCCTATCCTAGATAAGTTCTAATGGAGACAGGCAAGAGTGCTTCGATCGCGCGAAGGAGGAGCTGAAATGCGGAGGCGTACGATAAGTACGCCGCACAAAATTGAAGCGCCTCCGACAAAGCGAACGAGGCGCTATTGGCTGTCGACTAGTGGGCGGCTTGTTGGGATGTGTGGCCGGTGTACTGCGCCCTAATCCCCATCGCCCTTTCAGACCTTACTTTGAAGATCTCTTTGGCGTTTTTAACATCAAGAGCATTCACGAGCACTTGGTCCACATGATCCACAAGGATAATTCGGAGCTCTTGCATGATTTCCTTTGGAATATCTTTGAGATCCTTCTCGTTATCCTTCGGACAGATCACTGTCTTAATCCCACCACGATGAGCCGCCATGGTCTTTTCTTTTAAGCCCCCAATTCCAAGAACTCGGCCACGAAGAGTCACCTCTCCGGTCATCGCCACTGTTCTCTTTACTGGAATCTTGAGCATGGCCGAAACAATACTCGTTGTGATTGCAATCCCAGCTGACGGTCCATCTTTAGGAATGGCGCCTTCTGGAACGTGAATATGAACGTCGTTATTCGCATAGAACTCTTTATCTATCCCAAAGAGTGGTCCACGTGATCTCACGTAGCTCATAGCGGCTGCACAAGATTCTTTCATCACTTCGCCCAGCTGGCCGGTGACAGTGAACTTTCCTTTTCCAGGAACAACGGACACTTCAACAACCAAGAGATCTCCGCCAACTTCGGTCCAAGCCATTCCGTTGGTCAAACCAATCTCATTTTGACCTTCGATTCGACCAAACTTCATTTTGTTCGCACCAAGATACTCGGTCACTTTCTTAGGAGTGATGGCATAACTTGATTTCAAACGCTTCAGCTTTTGACCTTTTTTGAAGTCGCCGCCTTTCATTTCCTCTTTAACAATTTCTTTCGCTTGTTTACGACAGATGGTTGCCATTTGTCGCTCGAGGTTTCTCACTCCAGCTTCTCGGGTGTAAGAGCGAATAACTTCCTTAATCGCCGCATCAGAGAAGTTCACTTTATAATCAGCAAGTCCATGCGCTTCGAGCTGTTTAGGGATCAGATACTTTTTCGCAATATTGAACTTCTCGGTTTCTGTGTACCCTTCAAGCTGAATCACTTCCATACGATCAAGAAGAGGTCTTGGAATCGGGTGAAGTGAGTTCGCTGTGGTGATAAACATCACCGGAGAAAGGTCATACTCCACTTCCAAATAGTGATCTTGGAAATTGTTGTTCTGCTCTGGATCCAAAACTTCAAGAAGTGCTGCAGAAGGATCGCCTCTAAAGTCCATACTCATTTTATCGATCTCGTCTAATAGAATGAGGGGATTTCCTTTATCAACCTTTCTTAGAGATTGAACGATCTTTCCAGGCATAGCACCTACATAGGTTTTTCTATGTCCCCGAATTTCTGCTTCATCGCGAACTCCACCAAGAGAGATGCGCGTGAAAGGTCTATTCAAGCTTCTTGCCACTGATCGCGCAAGAGATGTCTTACCAACCCCCGGAGGACCAACCAAACAAAGGATCGGACCATTGAGAGAGTTATTAAGAGCCTGAACAGCCAAGTGCTCAAGAATTCTTTCTTTCACTTTCTCTAAACCATAGTGATCTTCATCAAGAATTTTTTCAGCCTCTTCGATGTCATGCTTTTCTTCTGCATAATCCTGCCAAGGAAGATCAAGCATCCAGTCAATATAGTTTCTAACGACTGTCGCTTCAGCACTCATAGGGGACATCATCTTTAATTTCTTGATCTCCTTACGAACACGCTCGGCCGCTTCTTTGGTCCACTTCATTCGAGCGGCACGATCTTCTAGTTCTTGAAGCTCTGCTTGGTAATCATCTTTGTCTCCAAGCTCTTTTTGGATCGCTTGCATCTGCTCATTGAGATAGTACTCTTTTTGAGACTTCTCCATTTGCTTCTTCACGCGATTGCGAATCTTCTTTTCAACTTCTAAAATTTCAATTTCAGAAGTCATCATATTGAGAAGCTCTTCCAAGCGCTTTCCTGGATCGGTGATCTCTAAAAGCTTTTGCTTGTCTTCCAATTTAAGATTTAATTGCGCAACGATAATGTCTGAAAGCTCAGCGATATCGTCGATACTTGAAACTCGCATTAGAATTTCCGGTGGAATTCTCTTGTTGAGTTTCACATAAGTTTCAAAAGTGGTTTTTACAGAACGAATCAGCGCTTTTGCTTCAGTTTCATCTGCAATCACTTCGGTAATTTCTTCGGCTTCCACTTGGAAGAAGTTTTCGGTTTGGATGAACTTCTTAATTTTTACGCGCTTTTTTCCTTCAACCAGAACTTTCACTGTTCCGTCCGGAAGTCTTAAAAGCTGAATAATTGTTCCAATGGTTCCGATTTCAAAAAGATCCTTGGGTTCCGGATTATTGGTCTTCGCATCTTTTTGAGCTGTTAAAATAATATCACTCTGCTTACTCATGGCTTCTTCAAGAGCATTGATACTTTTCTCTCGACCGACGAAGAGAGGCATCATCATATGTGGAAAGATGATCAAGTCCCTTAGAGGAAGCAGTGGTAATTGAGTTGTCGCCATGAGATCTCCTTTCAATGGAGTTAGGGTGGAATCCTTCCACCTTCTTCTATTTTGGGGATGATTCCAGTGTTCGTCAAAGCGAAGAATTTATTTTTTCTAGGAATTAACCGAATCCCCTCTGAAAAGGGTTCAGTCAAATAGAGTTTAATACCGTATATAAGGCCGAATCGCTTAAGCGCTTTCGGCCGAGTCATCTCCATTGGTATCGCCAGATTTTTTGGCAGTCTTTTCTGGGTCTCTACCAAGTACCAATTGAGGTCGAGCTTTTTTAAGAATCACATCCTCAGTGATAATGCACTCTTTCACATTCGTTTGAGACGGAATTTCGTACATAATATCAAGCATAGAGTTTTCGATCACACCACGAAGCCCACGCGCGCCCGTGTTGCGTGCAATGGCTTGCTGAGCAACAGCGCGAAGCGCTCCGTCTTCAAACTTCAGGTCCACATTTTCGAAGCTAAACAGCTTTTGATACTGCTTGGTAAGAGCGTTTTTTGGTCGAACCAAAATATCAATCAATGCCGCTTCATCCAATGGATCCAGAACAGCCAAGGTTGGCAAACGACCAATAAATTCCGGAATCAGTCCGAACTTAACCAGATCATCCGGCTCGACCTTTTGAAGAACGTGAGAATCGTCCGTCAAGCGCTCGGCTTTAGTCCTGATGTCCGCAGCAATTCCAAGGGATTTATTGGAAATTCGGTTCTCAATCAGCTTATCGAGCCCGACAAATGCGCCCCCAACGATAAACAGAATATTCGTTGTGTCGACTTGAATGAATTCCTGCTGAGGGTGCTTTCTGCCACCTTTCGGAGGAAGATTCGCAACAGTTCCTTCCAAGATTTTTAAAAGAGCCTGCTGAACACCTTCGCCACTCACATCGCGAGTGATGGATGGGTTTTCAGACTTTCTAGAAATCTTATCAATCTCATCGATATAGATAACACCTTTTTGCGCCTTTTCCACATCGTAGTCTGCGGCCTGAAGCAGGTTCAGAACGACATTTTCAACGTCTTCACCCACATAACCCGCTTCTGTTAAGGCTGTCGCATCAGCAATAGCAAATGGGACATTTAAAATTCGCGCAATGGTCTGTGCAAGCAATGTTTTACCAGAGCCTGTTGGGCCAATAAGTAAAATATTGCTCTTGGAAATTTCAACGTCGTCTTTCTTTTTGCCTTTGGAAAGATTGATTCGCTTATAGTGATTATGAACAGCAACAGCCAAAGCCTTTTTCGCAGACTCCTGTCCGATCACATAGTCATCAAGATAAGACTTGATATCCATTGGTTTTGGAACAGTAAGCTGAACTTTGCTGCTCTCCTCGCGCTCACGTTCCTCTTCAATAATATCCGTGCAAAGATCAATACACTCATCACAAATATAAACGCCAGGACCAGCGATTAACTTCTTAACTTCTTTTTGGCTTTTCCCACAAAAACTACAGGTCAACGAGCCGTAGTTAGATCCTTTTTTCTCGCTCATTACTTCTATTCCTTATTCGCTTTTCTTTTTTCAACCACGTGATCCACAAGCCCATAGCCCTTGGACTCTTCTGCGCTCATATAACGATCGCGATCCATGGCCTCAGTTAGTTCATCAAAATCCTTGCCAGTATGACGAACGTAAATCTCAGTCAGTCTTCTCTTGGTGTTGATCATTTCTCGCGCGTGAATCTCGATATCACTGACCTGTCCGGAAATTCCACCGCCCATAATGTGGGGCTGGTGAATCATAACGCGGGAGTGCGGAAGAATATATCTTTTCCCTTTTGCCCCGGCACATAAAAGGAGTGACCCCATACTGGCTGCCATTCCGATACAATAAGTGCTAACGTCACATTTCACAAACTGCATAATATCATAAATTGCCAAACCTGCGGTGACACTCCCGCCAGGAGAGTTGATATAAAGATGAATATCCTTCTCCGGATTCTCCATTTCCAGGAAAAACATCTGCGCAATGATGCTATTGGCGACATCATCCGTTACCGCAGAGCCCAGAATAATAATGCGCTCCTTAAGGAGTCTCGAGTAGATGTCATAGGATCTTTCACCACGGGCAGTTTGCTCAACGACGACTGGGATTAAGTTCAAGGCATTTGCTCCTGTTTGAAGTCATTACTTTAATATGTAGATTCTGAGGAACCTGACAAGGTCTTCTCGGGTTAAAGTTGTCTGAACTGAATGGATTATGGTAGACCTGGACCTTCGATTGAAAGGGGAATGTTTTTATGTCACACAACGTCCAAGTTTCCGTCTCAAAATTGCCCTCAAATGGCTCAACTCTTGTCATTTTTGCGGCGAAAAACAGTGCCAAAGAAGGCCTAAGTCTTCCAAAAATCTCATCCGAGATTGCAAGTTTAGCAAAAGATGCGCAGAAAGAGGAAATTTTTCAAGGCTCGAAAAAGGAAACTTTATTTTTTCGCTCAGTGAATCAGGGCGGATTTCAAAACATTCTCTTTGTAGGCTTGGGAGAGCTGAAAGAGATTTCAGTAGATGCAATCAAAGTGGCTGCGGCGACAGCTTATGGAAAATTGAAAAGCGAGAAGCTGGATGGAGCCATTATTCACGCTGCTTCTATCACGCAGGGTCAAAAAGACGCCACAAAAGCCCTACTCTCTCTTGCTGAAGGATTTTTTCTCAGTGCCTATGAGTACGATGAGCTTAAATCCAGCGCTAAAAAAGAGAATAAAAAATCTAAAAAGAAAATCTTAAATCTTGAAATTGGTTGTGATCAGGCGCCAAGCGCAAGCATTAAAAAAGCCATTGAAACAGCATCCATTCTAAGTGAATGCCAAAACCTTGCGCGACGTTTGGGAGATACTCCGGGAAATTATATGACCCCGAGTATTCTAGCCAATGAGGCGGTGAAAGCTGCCAAGAGCACAAAAATGAAAGTCACCGTTTGGGATCGTGCACGAATTAAAAAAGAACGAATGGGTGGACTTTATTGTGTTTCCAAAGGAAGTGCTGAGGAACCGCGTTTTATCATCATGGAGTACAAGGGCGCCGGAGCTTCGAAAAAGCCGGTTTGCCTCGTCGGAAAAGGCCTTACGTTTGACTGCGGCGGAATCAGCATCAAGCCATCACAAGGCATGGAAGAGATGAAGTACGACATGTGTGGAGGCGCAGCGGTCATTGGAGCAATGACAGCGATCGCCCGTCTGGGATTAAAAGTGAATGTCATTGGACTTATTCCATCTACAGAAAACTTAGCTGGGCCTGCGGCAAATAAACCTGGCGATGTTTACGAAGCCAGAAACGGAAAAACAGTTGAAATCTTCAACACCGATGCCGAAGGCCGCTTGATCCTCTCAGATGCGCTTGTTTATGCCAGCGAGCAAAAACCGAGTGCTATTTTCGATGTGGCAACCCTCACAGGTGCCATTCTGATCGCTCTTGGAAACACTCACACTGGGATTTTCACGCGAGATCAAAAGCTGATGAATAAGATTCAAGGTTCCGCAGATGCATCTGGCGAGCTGGTTTGGCAGCTTCCACTCACAGACTTTCACGTTGAAGATATGAAGGGAACACATGCCGATCTTTGCAATATTTCAAATAATCGTCTCGGCGGAAGCTCAACGGCGGCAGCATTCCTAGAGCAGTTTGTTGAAGAAGGGATTCCGTGGGCGCACTTTGATATTGCAGGAACCGCTTGGAACGTGCACAACCGTTTTCCATATCATCCTAAAAAAGGAGCTTCAGGAATTATGGTTAGAACGTTTGTGGAGCTTGTTCAGCAGTTTTAGAATCCTCAGTTTCCGACCAATGCAAAGTGAGAGCTCCCGATGTGGAGCTCTCGTTATTTGAAAGCGCAAGAGTAAGTTTATGAGACGGATCACTTGAATTTAAGTAAGTGACTTCCTCAAGCTGCCACTCTAGTGGCCACTCAGAAACCATTTCCGAAACACGCAGCTCAGTTTTAGTATCATCATAGAAGCTTATTTCCTGATCCAGTGGCTTTAGTTTATAAAGTTCTGCCAATGGAATAAAAACGCGAATCGGTTTTATTTCATCGGATTCAACTCGAGACTGACAATCTGTTTGCACAGTGATTCTAGGAACTCTTCCCGCCTCAGAAATTCCAATTCCATAAAGTTTCACTTCAACCCGATCAAAAACTCCCGGGCGGTCTTCAATGCGGCAAATGAAATTTCTTTTGTCATTTCGATCGCGAAGAACAAACTGGTTCAAAGAAACCTCATATCCGCCATCCATCCGATGTATTTGGCTCTGCGAACTCATTTGAAACTGGACCGCCGTAGATAAAGATTGGCCTCTTTGTCCTGAAAAATCCCTTAAGCCGTTCGCCGCAGCCGGTGCACGAAATGTGGTGAGCGAAACAAAACGCACAGAGTTCCATGAGGTGTGTACAAGGTACATCCCAAGCAAAAATGAAAAAACATAAAACAGAGCCGCGTTGATCCGCATGTCTTTTTATCGGATTTTTACTCTTGATCCTTAAAAAATCCGGCCTTTGGGCTTACTTATAACCTTGAAGCCGAATAGAGGATAACTTGGTTTCTTCAGCAACTGCTAAGAATGCAAGCTTTGCGATCCACCCGTAGGCATTTTCCTGAGGGCTTCCTTCGAGTTTAACCTTCAAGTCCGAAACACAAAGTCGCTGATAAACAGCTCCAGGAGAATTCAGACTTTCGGTTTCTGACTTTTGCGTGTGGGTTCTTAGAAATCCACCGGCCAACTGACACCCAATCATATAAATAGCCGGCTCTGCCACCTGCCCCTCATTGCCCTTCACTTGAGTGGGAACACCTTCTTGAATCAGAACTTGTGAGATTCCGCCGCCACCTTTGGCCGCCTTCATTTTTTTGCGCGCCTTATAGGTCCACGCTTCAATATCTTCAGGACGGGTGACCTGAATCACGCCAAGTCCATAGGTTCCAGAGTCATTTTTAACAAAAAGAAATGGCTCCTGATCAATTCCACGCGACTGATATTGATCTTTGAGACGATTTACAACCAAAGTGCATTGTTCACTCAGCTTTTTTCGACTTTCAACATCATCCACTGAAAAATTTTGAAAGCTCTCTGAATGAACCTGAACAATCCACGGGTCAATTTCAAGAAGCTCAGCAAATTCCTTTGCGAGCTGATTATAGGATTCAAAAAATCGGCTTTTCTTACGGCGATACCAGCCCATTTCACGAGGAGGATTGATCGGAAGATTCAGCCCCTCGGCCCAGCACTCCAGATCACTTGAAAAATCATTATTGCTTATAATTAAGTCCGGACACCAATCACCAATAAAAAGCTTTCCATCCTTTTTTTCAGTGGGCTCAACCAAAACTTTGTGACCGGACGCACTTTGAATTTCTATGGATTTTTCAAGACAGCTTGGAAATGAAACACGGACCTCGTATCCAGCTTCCGCAATCAGGTTGGCCAAAGTGTGAACATTATCCCAATAATAGGCGTTTTGAGTGTGTTCTTCCGTGACGATAAGGATTTTCTTACCCGGAAGGTCATAGTGCTTATTCAAATAATCCGCGACAAGATCTACGGAGCTTTCCTTATCCACCTGGCAAATATTATTAAATCCAGCTGGAAATAAATTTGCGTCCACAGGCGCGACTTTAAAGCCCGAGTCGCGAATATCAAAACTGGAATAAAATGGCAGCTGGAGATCCTTTGACTTGGAATTAAACCATGCTTCCAATTGATCGATTTTTTTAGAAATTTGCTGATGAAGAATCTCTTTTGCCAAAGTCATACAACTTGCCCCGAGTCCAACTCTTTAGGTTTTACCACCAAGGCCGCGCCCACCACGGCTCCAGGTAGAGCGAGAAATGTGAGACCTGGAACCAAAAGGGTCAAGGCCATGCTTAAAGATAAAAGGAAAAATTGCTCTTTATGTTGCCCAAAATAGCGAATCCTTTGAAGAAAGCCGTATCCCATGGTCTCAAAACTGTAATCCATGCTATCAAAGGCCAGAATGCAAGCCGTGGTCACTAAAATCACCCACTGAAGACCTGGAATAAAACTGATCAGAAATGCAACCACACCAATGCTAGAAAACAATAGGACTTTAACAATCGAAGTTCGAAGCATTCTTAGAGTAAGAATGAGCCAGCCCCGAAAGCCCACCGCAGCACCATTATATTTATTCTCAGCCTTTAGCGCCTTTTCAACCAGAAGCGAGTGAAAGGGAGCGCACAAAATAATATAAACGCAGTAAAGTAAAATCACACTGATACCAGCAAAGAGAATTAAAAAGACAATCAACAAGGCCCAATAAAAGAAACTTCCCAGATAATACTCTAAAAGATAAGGAAGCCACTGAATCGCACCACTCGACATCTGAGGCAGATAGGGAAAAGCGAGGTACCCAATAAGACCCACTAATCCAAAGCCAAAGAAAAGAGGTGCTACAACCAATACTAAGTGCTTTGGATGCTCAAAGAGCCAAAGCCATCCCTTAATCCAAAACAAAAGAAGACTTGTTTTGTCAGACACTTATTTCGCCTCTTTTTTTAGGGACTGACGCTTTTCTTCTTGTGGTGTTTTAGGCAAAGTCTCAGCGAGTTTTGTAAGTCTTGTTTGAAGTGTCGATTCCACGCGAGCCACCAATTTGAAAATATTTTGAGTTCTAGCATTTGCCGAAGGAAGTCTGATTTTTTGCAATTGGCGCGCAGCCTTTAAACCTTCCATGTAAAACTCACGTTCAGCGGCTTTCGATGAAAATTTTTGTTCTAAGATCGATTGATACGCAGACAATAATTCCCGACGCGCCTTTTGAGTGGCCTCTCCCGCCGCAAGTTCAACCGCTTGCAGCAAGAATGGCTGCTGCATGGTCAGCATACGCACAAATGTGAGTGGATCAGAAGTCTGTGAGATCTTACCCATCGCATACATGGTTGTTGCCGCCAACTCTTGATCATTGGCACTGGATTTCGAGCGAGAAATCAAGCGTTTGAGTCCAGCCGAAGCTTCATTGAAGTAATAAAGAGCCTCTTTACGCCGATTAAGACTGGCATATCCTGCAGCTAGCCGCGCAGGAAGCTCCGCACTTGCAACATCTGGTGGTAGCGATCGACTTCGCTTTCTAGCATCCAAAAATGCAAGAATGGATTCCTTAGGCTTTCCCATACAATCATAGGCAAACCCCAGTCTAAAAAATGAAATCGCCGCAATTTTATCAAATTTCTCGTTGGCAATGCGTGCAGCAGACGCATATCTTTTTGCAGCCAAATCGCAGTTTTTCAGTCCTTCCTGAGCCGCTCCAGAATTATAAAGAATCACAAGATCCAATTCACTGACCGGGTGCTCTTTCACCAATCTCTCTAGTTTCTGTGAGGCTGCCGAATAGCTTTCATTCCCCAAATCTTCCAAAGCTTCATCTAAGATCGCAATGGTTTCAGGATCTTCACCATGCCTTGCTGATGCGGAATCAATATTTCCACTCGCACATCCTAAGAAAAAAGCGGCGAGAAAAAGTGTGAGGATTAAATTCCATTTCATAATACCTCCATGACCTTAGATAACTCTACGATATCTTCGATGCCATTCAAAGGTTTGTCTGCATCTGGCAAATTAAAAACTGAGATGAAGGAATTTTCATTTTTAAAAGCATTTAATTTTGCGATCTGTTCCATATAGTAGCGCTGGGCCTGATTAAAAAATTCAAAGTCAGATAGATGCTCTTGAGAAGCATTAAACCACTCGGGATACGCACGATTCACCAAAAGACTGTTTAAATGAAAACCATTGTCTTTTAATGTTTCACTGAATGATTTGGTTTCTCGCAGTTTTTGCTCATCCGCACTGGTTACAATCAAAAACTGAGTATCTGGATGTTTTAAAAGCTTCTCCACTCTCTCGCTTCTCTCAATCACAGATCGCTGAAGATAAGACATTTGCTCGAAAAAATCAGAAAGCTCACTAATAAATTCTGAGCCGGTGACTCTCTCGAGTGCTGCAATTGCGGTTTGGGTGCCCCTTGATACAACCTTGGAGAAAAAGCCGACTTTGGACCCTTTTTGTATAAACCAACGAGTAATTCCTCTATCAAAAAGTCCAGTGATCCTTTTTGGAGCGTTCAAAAATTCAACCGCGTTTTGAGTTGGCGGCGTATCAAGAATCACCACATCATAATTTCCATCTTCAACTTCACTTAAAAGCCGATCCATCGAAGTGAACTCCTGCGAGCCGGTTAAAGCCGTAACGAGTTGCTGATAGAGTCGATTGGCTTTCAACTTTTCAGTGATTTCTTGATTGGGAGAGAACTTCTCAACAAAACGATCAAAAATTCTCTTGGCATCAATCATCGAAGCATAAAGTTCGCCCTGGTTTCCTTCAATGCCTTCCACTTTGCTGGCTTCAAAGACATTGCCATTTAAACCCATCGCTTGAGCCAGCCTTTGCGCCGGATCAATCGTTAAGACCAAAACTTTCTTTCCACGTCTCGCCATCATCACACCCAGAGCTGCTGAAACTGTGGTTTTCCCTACACCTCCAGTTCCCGTTGAAACAATGACTCGTGCTCGATTGAGGTTTTTCACTGGAAGTGATCTCCCCAGTATTTCGCCAGTTTCTCAATTTTTTCCCGATTATCATGCAACCAAAGTTGCGGGAGTTCTAATTGAGAATGAAACGGACTCGGATCAAAACTCTTTTGTATTTCAAGAAGGCTCGCCCATTTTTTTAAAAATGACTGCGGAAGAGACTTTGTGTTGCCATTTTTATTTTCAGGCCACCATTTGTTTTTGATAAATTTGGCAGGTCGCCCCACCTGAGCCTGAATGGCATGGGCAAGCTCCATTCCCTCTGTGATTGGCAATTCCTCGGGAGTCACAACAACGAAATATTCACAAAAAGTGCTCGAAAGAACATCATGAATACCTTTCGACTGAGAGCCCATTGGGCCTATCGCAATGGCTTTGGCCATTGCCAGTGGCGCTGATAAAAGTGCTTTGAAGTGTCCTGTGGAATAGGCATCAATAACTATGTGTTCGTAGTTGAGCTCTGGTCCCACTTTGCGAGGTTGACTTGTGATTTTTCCAGTCAATGCAAGCTCCTTCAATCCCGGTGCTCCATGAACGAGGGCCTGCATGATTCGATTGTCGAAAAACAAATCGGCAATCCGTGGAAACTTAAGCAAGTACTGCAAATACTCCCGCAGACACTCCTCACCTTCCCATAATGCCAATGATAAATGATCTGAGATTGGCTGTGGCTCGTAAGTTAAGGACTTTTCATAAACATACTCGAGAAATCGACTCCCACCCAACTCAACGAGCAGTGTGGAATGGCCCTGATCACTCAGTGATTTGGCCATCGAAGCGGCAACCAATGACTTTCCGACGCCGCCCTTTCCCGAGACAAAATGGATCAAAAAAACCTCCTCAAAACTTGCTTTTGCGGTGGAGCTGGTCTATGACCAGCCGGGTCACAAGAAAAAGGAGCTATTATGAAGACCACAGTAGATAAGTTGGATGGTTTATCTCGAAAACTCAACGTCGAAGTCCCCACAGAAAAAGTGAACAGTGCTTTTGGCAAAGTCTATAAGGTCCTTCAAAAAAATGCCAATATTAAGGGTTTTCGCAAAGGCAAAGCTCCTATGGACACCATCCGTTCTCTTTACCGAGATCGAGTGCAAGGAGATGTGGCTCAAGAGCTCATTCAAACTCACTACACAGAAGCTCTGGACGAACATGCTCTGAATCCCATTGGATACCCACAGATCAGCTTTGATAAATTAGCCGAAGGTGAGCCGTTCAGTTTCTCAGCCCAGTTTGAGGTTCGCCCTGATGTGGAAGTTAAAAAAATTGAAGGCTTATCCATTGAGCGCGAAAAGCTCGTGATTCCAGAAGAGCGAGTTGAGGAAATTTTAAAAAATATTCAGCAAAACCAGGCTGAGACTGTTGCTGTTCTTGAAAACCGCCCGCTGCAAAAAGGCGATATTGCGGACATTAACTTTGCCGGTGAGATGGATGGTTCGGCTCTTCCAAATGGTGCGGCTGAAGGCCACCTTTTAGAAATCGGCAGTGGTCAGTTCATTCCAGGATTTGAAGAAGCTATTGAGGGTATGAATGTGGGTGAATCAAAAACAATCCACCTTAAATTTCCTGAAGAGTATCATGAAAAATCCATCGCTGGAAAACCTGTGGATTTTAAAGTGACTTTAAACGCAATTAAGAAAAAATCACTTCCTGCGATCGATGATGCTTTTGCAAAAAAGGTTGGTGATCACGACTCACTTGAGGATCTCAAAGAAGCAATTCGCGAAGACCTTAAAGAGAATGAAGAGCGTCGGATCAAAGAAGAAGAGCGAAATTCAATTCTAAAGGCACTTACAGAGGCCAACCCTGTTGAAACTCCGCGCTCACTTGTTGAGGATCAAAAGAAAGCTCTTATTGAGGATTTTAAAAAGCGCCTTGGCCAGCAAGGTTTTGGCGATAAGGAATTCGATGAATACAAGTCCAAGTGGGAAGAGGATTTTGAATCCACAGCTCAATTCATGGTGCAAAGCACGTTTCTTTTGGACAAATTGGCGGATCAATTGTCTTTGAGAGCTACGGATGAGGATTTCACCAAAAAGTTGGAAGAGTACTCCGCACAAACCGGTCTTGGCGTGGATAAGATCAAGGACTTCTACAAAGATGAGCACAGAAAATCTCAGCTTATGTTTCAAGTCACAGAAGAAAAAGTGGTTGAGTATTTGATTTCCAAGGCTCACATCAAAGAGATCGAGCCCAAGAAAAAAGAATCATAAAGTTTTAGACAAAGTCTTAAAGGCCTTTAGGTAACTATAGGCCTGTTGCAAATCAAAATCGTCTTCAAGGAGTTTTTCCTTAGCCGTTCTTGGTTTGCCCTCAGGCTTTTCATCCGCTGAGGCCCACCAAAATTCCATGGGCTTTCTCTTTTTGATCTTTTCTTTTTCTCCAAGCAGATGGCCTCTTAAGCTGCTTTCTCTGCGCACGTCCTTTTTAACAATGGATTTCTTAAAAGCCTCTGCATCGACCTCTTTGATTTCAACATCTGGAAGAATCCCCTCAGACTGAATTGAACGACCGCTTGGAGTGTAATACCGACCTACAGTCATTTTTAAACCGGAACCATCACCCAGTTTCACAACCGATTGCACAGAGCCTTTTCCAAAACTTCTTCGACCCATCACTAAGGCTCTGCGGTTGTCTTGAAGAGCTCCAGCAATGATCTCACTTGCACTTGCTGAATACTCATCAATTAAAACTATCAACGGAAAGTCAGGATAGGTGCCCGGCTCCTTAGCATAGAGAACTTCTTTTTCCTTTTCATTTCGACCCATTGTGCTGACAATGGCACCTTCTTTTAGAAAAAGATCGCTGATCTTGACGGCTTGATCCAGTAATCCACCAGGGTTCTTTCTTAAATCTATAATCAATCCAGAAATTTTCGAATGGTTCTTTAAGTGATCATCAATTTCTTTTTTTATTAAGTCCGTAGAGTTTTCAATAAAGCTTGTTAAACGGATATAGGCATAGCCATCGCCAAGATCTGTGTATTTGGCTGAACGAATTTTGACGACGCCTCTTACAATTTCAAAAACCTTTGGTTGATCAAAACCTTTTCGAACAATTCCAAGATGAATTTTTTCGCCCTTTTTGCCTTTCATTTTCTGAGCGGCTTCAACAAGACTATAACCTTTTGTACTTTCACCGTTGATTTCCACAATCTTATCCCCAGCTTGAACTCCGGCTTTCCAAGCTGGTGTATCTTCAATCGGTGAAATCACCGTCAAAACTCCGTCTTGAACGGTAAGTTCGACCCCAAGACCACCGAATTCCCCGCTGGTTTCAGACTCAAATTCTTTATAGATATCCGGCGGCATGAAGTTGGTGTGAGGATCCAGCTCTAAGAGCATCCCCTTGATCCCACCATAAATTAATTTTTTAAGTTCAACCTCTTCCACATAGAACTGCTGAATGAGGTTAAGAACTTTAGCGAAGAGTTGTATTTCTTCATAGCGTTCCTCGGCTTTAACCAGTGAGCCTCCAATTAAAGCTACGAGAGCGAAAGTGACTAAACCAGCTATTATTTTCTTCATTGCAGTTCTCCGTCAGAGGGAATGTTTTGGGCAACTTGATGATGTTTTGTTTCTGAAATCCATTTTGATGGGTCAATGGCATTGGAAAAGTGGCGAAGCTCAAAATAAAGCCGAGAGCTGGATTGAGCAATCGTTTGACCTTGAAAGACTTCCTCGCCCGGAAAAACCATCAGGCGGTCGTTGTGCGAATAAACAGAGTAATACTGATCACCATGATCCAGAATGATCGTATTTCCATATCCATCTATATGATCCATAAAAACGACCTTTCCTTGAAAAACCGCTTTTATAGGATTCTGAAACAGATTTTCAAAGGTCCAACCCAAGTGAAGAAGCTTCACGCGATAAACCGGATCGAATAAGCTTCCATAGGTGGTCGTTGGTGCCGCCTCGACTGGAGACAAAAGGTCCCCTTTTTTCTCAAAAATTGCGATCTTTCTCTCTTGATCCAACTCCGGAAGCTTTGATCTAAGCTGCTTAAGGAGGGCCATATTCTTTTCTTTGTTGCTGCGAATTTCTTTGAGAAGCTTTGACATTCTATGCTGATTCTTTAAGAGTTCCGCCTCTTTCCCTTTTAAGTTTTCCCTCAAGGATAATAAGCGGCGCACTTCTGACTTTAACTTTTCACGCGCAATTTTTGCTTGCTTTAAACTGGTTTGGTAGGTTTTAAAACGTTCAAAATCCTTCTCTGAAATTCGTTTTAAGAATCTGACATTTTTCTCGATTTCAGAGGCCGATTGATCGGCAAAAAGAAAGGTAAACAGGCTCGGATTCTTAAGTCGGTAGATATGAGAAACTGATTTTCCAATCTTATTTCGCTGTTCTTTCACTTTAGATTCCCATTCTCTTACTTCAAAAGCCAACTCTTGGGAATCGGCTTCCGAGCGAAGAACCTTGTCGTTGATTTTGCGGCGCTCTTCGCTGACTCTTTTAACCTCTTTGTCACTCACCAGAACTGAACGATAGAGTTTTCGCTGCGAAAGCTCCGCTTTTGAAACGCTGGACTTCATCTTATCGATTTTCTCAGAAATCTGACGATCTTCAGTTTCGGCGAAAACAGTCATCGCTATCGAAATAAGAAGAAGCTTAGCGTACAGCATCAAACTCCTCACTTCGATTGATTTTTCGCACACAAAGATAAGATCCAAGAAGACCAAAGCTAAAACCAAGGAGGAGAATCATTGTCGCGGAAGATGTAGATAGGTCCAGGCTTGAATCAGATATCCATAAAAGTCCGGTGTCTGAAAAGTATCCCAAAACGGCTTGATTGATAAAATTAGAAATTAAAAGTGAAAACACCGCAGAAAGAATTCCAAGAAGTGCTCCTTCAATTAAAAATGGACGCCTTATCCATGAAGAAGTTGCACCGACCAGTTCTAAAACTTCAATTTCTTCAATCCGTCTTTCCATTGAAACTCGAGTCGCATTCCCGACAATCAAAAGTCCCAGTAAAGCAACAAACCCCATGGAAAAAATCGTTGCCAAATTGAATTTGCCCAAGAATCGAGACCAGCTTTCAACCCACCCTTGTCCAAAGGAGACTTCAGAAACTCCAGCAGATGTCGAAATCTGCTCGGCGATATTCGCCAGAATTCCAGCTCGGTTTTCCAAAGAAAGGTCGGATTTAATTCTAATATCTAATGTAGCTGGAAGTGGATTATCGTTTGGATTCTCGCTTTGAAGAAAATCCAGTGAAAGATGACCCATTCTTTTTAAAAAGCGCTGTGCTGATTCAGCCTTGGAGATATACACCACGCTTTCAATCTCATCGAAGGATTGAATCTCCTTAAGAAGTTTTTCTCTTTCCTGAATGGAAAGCCCCTCTTCCAAGTAAGCCGTGATTTCACTGTCCTGTCCCCAGCGCTCGGCCATTAAAACAAGATTCTGCCGTGCAAGCAGAATAAGACTTAAAATGGAAAGCACAACGGACATAGAGAATAAGCTTGCAAGCAATGTTGCAGAATGATCGGTCACCGTCTTTTTTAAGTGATCCAGAATGTATGAGCCACTCATCGATCAAACCTCAACTCACCCTGACAGATGTCGATTCTTCGAGCTTGTTTTTTTTCCACCAGCCCATGATCATGGGTCGCTACAAAAACAGTGGTACCGCGAGCATTTGCACGCTCAAGAAGAGTCACAATCTCATTGGATAAATCCGGATCTAAGTTTCCAGTCGGTTCATCCGCAATAAGTACTTCAGGTTGATGCACCAAGGCTCGAGCGATAGCGACACGCTGCTGCTCACCGCCTGACATTTCAATCGGAAAAGCATCTTTTTTTGAATACAAAGAAACTTGGTCCAAAATTTCAAGGACTCGCCTTTCAATAGACGATCTTGAATCCCCTTTTATAATCAACGGAAGAGCGACATTCTCGAAGACCGTGCGATTTTTAAGCAATCTAAAATCCTGATAAACAACTCCCACATGTCTGCGAAAAAATGGCAGCTCTCTTGAGCGAAGATCTGCAATTTCTCTTCCCGCTACTCGAACATTTCCTGAAGTTGGTCGATCATAGGCAGAAATCAGACGAAACATGGTTGTTTTTCCAGCACCACTTGGTCCCGTTAGAAAAACAAATTCGCCCCTTTGAATTTCGAAGCTAATATCTCTAAGTGCTTTATTGCCATTTGGATAAGCCTTGTAGGCATGATGAAATTCGATCATCCCATCATTCTAAGATTTACTCTTAGAGTTGGCCAGAAATCAGCAGGTCTAGAATTTTATTGTGCTGGATCTTCATCGCGAGCCGAATGTCTTGGGATGCTGCTTGGGCACCGCCAGGAAGAATTTCCGCATAGGACGTCTTGATACTACGAACAACGGCTCCATTTGAGAACACTCGACTGACCAAATAAGGATTGTCCCTGCCCCAGTCTTCAGTCTGGACATGGTATTGTTTTTCAGAAACCTGGATATCTGAATTAAAGCCTTTTTCCACGCTTTCTCACTCCGCTAAAAATCCTATTTTGAGACATTGCTCTTTCTTAATCAAGAGCGTGATTGTGCCGATACATTCTTAATGAGAATTGCCCTATATTTCCAACTGATTTTGTCATTTTTCATTTTAGGATGTGGGGCACCAAAAGCTTCTAATCCGCGAACGACCGATCCAATTGCAATAATTGCGGGCCCACCCGAAGAAACATATTGCAACACCACTCACACTTACACTTCGCCAATGACTGTGAAGGGAAGTGCGACTTACCAAGCGCGTGAGCCTTCGGCAAATGGGCTCGGCGGCCCTGGAACACCAAAGCCCATTCGCCATGCCGAAGTAATGATTAAAAACTCTGCAGGTGACATTGCTCAGTGCACACACACAGATAGCAATGGTGATTATGAGTTTAAACTTCCTAATGACGGTGGAACCTACTATCTCTATGTGAACTCTCGCGGTGATAATAATTATGTCAAAGCTTCGGTTCTGGATGCGCCTAATTCCAATCGTCACTATTCACTTGCAGGATGGTTTACTGCCGACGGAACGAAATCTCTACCGACTCTGAATGCTTCTGTTTTAGTCAGTTCTGGAATCATTGGAGCTGCATTTAATATTTTCGATCAGATTGTTGAAGCCAATGAGTTTCTTCGTGCTCAAGTTGGAGCTTGTACCAATGGCAGCTTCACAGGTTGCACGGATTTTACAGTAGCACCTAAAGTTCAAGCTTACTGGAAAATGGGTGTAAATCCTGCGACTTATCTAAACTCGACAGACGCACTTAGCTTTTATCTTCCTGGCTATTCAAGGCTATTTATTCTTGGCGGCGAAAATGGGAATACGACTGTTGCTGACACAGATCACTTTGACAATTCAGTGATCCTTCATGAATACGGCCACTTTCTAGAAGACGAGATGTTTCAGAGCGACTCTCCGGGTGGATCACACAATGGAGATGCGATTATTGATCCAAGATTGGCGTGGAGTGAAGGCTTTGGAAACTTTTTTCAAGCCGCTGTTCTTTACGACCCGACCAATTCAGCAGAAACTCCATACTATATAGATACAATTGGGAATGTGGATGGAACAACTAAATATGCTTTTAAGATTCATTTGGAAGACTCCTCTATCAATGCAAAGGATGTCCCGCAGGCTGTTGGAGAAGGTCATTACCGTGAATTCTCTGTCACACGTTTTTTATGGGATGCTATTGATACCGGAACTGATACCAAAAACGGTTTTACCGACTCGGTTAGTGACGCCTTTAAAGATATTTGGGCGACACTTACCAAGAGCTCCGGTGGCCTCAATCAGAACAATTTAGCGTTTCGAAGTATTCTTGACTTTCATCTCTTTCAGGACGGCCTGGCAGGACGAATTGATTTTGAAGATATTCGGGGGGTTGAAAGACATACCGCCTCACTCGCAGATATTACAAACATTGAGGGCAATTACGCCCAGTACGTGACCACGGGAAGTACGTGCACCTACAACCTAACTCCAACTTCGGACCCCAATGGTTCTTTCTCGAGGTCCAACCTCTTTAGAAACAACCGTTTTTTTCATTTGAAGATTCCGTCGGCGCAAACATCCACTATCACTCTTGAGTACACAGACGCAGATGGCGTCGCCCCCAAATCGGATGTGGATCTTTATATTTATAATCGAAGAGCACGATTTGGAGTTGTTTCCGATATGGTGGGAAGATCTGAACAAGACCCAAGTGGCGGTATTGCCGATACAGAAATCGAATCCGCAACCGTGAACTTCGCGGCCGACGAAGACTATCTGATCAATGTGAAAGTTTACACTGGAGCGAGCGGGAATTCATATGGATCCGCCTTTAACTTCAAATTGAAACTCAATGGGAGTGAGCTATGTCCATCAAGTCTGCCATAATCGGAATGCTGATGTTCTTTGGAGCCATTGGTTTGGCTTATATGCTTCAGCTTCAATCTGGCGGTGAGGTTTATTCCAAAAGAAATCCATCTTCGGATGAGGCCATTCATTTGCGAAATATGAAGCAAGAAGTGCTCAATCATAGACATCATCCAAACCACGTTCATACAGAAAAATTAAGAGCGCCGATACGATTAAAATTTCAAGGTGAAGCAGAAGAATCAAAGGGCTCCAGCTCGCAAATGCTGACACTTAAGATTGAAGCTGAACAGAGTTTTGATGAGTTAAATATTGAGTGGATCTTGCCCGAAGGGGTGCGCCTTTTAAGCGGCCAGCTCGAAGAACAGATCTCAATTCAAAGAGGTGAAACAAAAGAACTTGTGATCTTCTACCAACCTCTCAATCAATCCAATCATCAGATTCATGTGCACGTTTCAAACCACCGCTCGGGCCTCGAGTTTACCCAAGTCGCTCAGTACAACACCCTCTTTGAATCTTATTTGAATGCCGAACCAGAAAATCTTGAGAAGCTTTCCGCTTCAGAAGATACCCCTAAAATCGAATTCACCATTTTAGAATAGGTACCTGCGCGGGCGGCGAGCCTTCTTTTTCCGATATGCGAAGCGACATAGTGATGCGATTAATCACTATGTCGCTTCGCATATCGGAAAAAGAAGCAGGTACCTACCTAGACGGGGATGACGGAAAGTTCGTCGTTTTGCATTTCATAACGGAGAATGCCTTGGATAGCATCCAGCGTTCCCATCATAGCGCTTGGACATCCGCCGCAAGCTCCCTGATAAAGAATGTAGAGATCATTTCCTTCCAATTTCACAAGCTCGATATCTCCCCCATCCGCTTGAAGCCCCGGGCGCACAGTTCGATCCAATATTTCTTCCATTTGCTCTAAAACAGGATCATCTCGTTTTGTGCGCTCCATTTGGATGGGCGCCTTCGACTCTGTGTCACCAAATGTGGGATCATGAGTTCCAAAGCGAGTTTTAATCACTGAGGTCACTTGCTCACAAAGCTCATCTTCATCCAAATGCCCATCATGTGTAATGGTGATTGTATTTTGAAACACATAAACCTGCCTGACACCTGGAACGAAAAACAGGTCTCGAATAAGTGGCAGATTTTCTGCTTCGACGGATGCACTAAAAGTCGCTTTTCCTTCCAGCTTGAAGGCGTGGTTGGAAACGAATTTCAATGCCATAGGGTTAGGAGTGTATTGCATACGAATAAGCAGATCTTCGGCATTTATAACTGGGCTCATACTAAAAGTTCCTTTGCTTTTTTTAATCCTTCAATCAAGCGGTCAATATCATTTTTATGAGTGTAAACAGAAAACGAAGCTCTCAATGTTCCTGGAATTCCAAGCCTTGTCATTAATGGCTGGCAGCAATGATGACCCGCCCGAACGGCTATGTCCATTTCACTTAAAACGCTGGCGAAATCAGATGGGTGAAGGCCTGGCCAGATAAAACTAACCACGTGCGAACGTTTCACATTATCTGCAAAAACTTGGAATCCCAAATCCTTAACAGCTGCACTTGTTTCGGCCACAAGCTCATTGTCATGTGCTTTGACTTCATTCCAATCGAGTGAACTCATAAAGTCCAAGGCTTCACCAAGGCAAATCGCCTCTAGGATGGCTGGTGTTCCCGCTTCAAATCTCTGTGGAGATTTTAAATAAGTGCTCCCCGTCTCAGAGACATTCTCAATCATCGATCCACCGCCTTGGTAAGGTGGAAGTGAGTTTAAGAGGTTTTCTTTGCCATAAAGAACTCCAATTCCGGTTGGCGCAAATATCTTGTGACCAGAAAAGGCGAGAAAATCACAATCTAAATCCTGAACATCCACAGGCCATGCGCTCACACTTTGAGCGGCATCGACAACTGTCAATGCCCCAAAATCTTTTGCTCTTTTAAAAAACCTCTTAATATCCACTCGCACACCCAAAGCATTTGAAAGCTGGGTCATTGAGACCACTTTCGTTTTCTCCGAAAGCAGGCTTTCAAAATGAGAAAAATCAAGAGATCCATCATCCGAAATACGAATGAATTTGATCTTATAGCCTTTCCGCTCAGCCCAGATCTGCCATGGAACAATATTGGAGTGATGTTCAAGTTGAGTAAGAATAATCTCATCACCCTCATTTAAAACCGAATGTGCGAGACTGGATGCAACCAAATTCAATGATTCTGTTGTTCCACGAGTAAAAACAATCTCGTTGGCACTTTTTGCATTTAAAAACTGAGCGACTTTTTGACGAGCGTTTTCATAGTCTGTGGTTGCTAGATTTCCAAGCCTATGACCGCCCCGATGAACGTTTGAGACTTGCTCTGATAAGCCCTTTCTCATTCGCTCTATAACCCCAACTGTTTTTAAGGTGGTGGCACCACTATCCAAGTACACAGAGGACATAAGAGACTGTGGAAAGTGATTTCTAACTTCACTTATTTTCATTTCGCCTCCTCAAGCCACTTCGATTCCATCTGGTTCACGAATTGAGGAAGTTTCTGAGCTAAAATCTGATCAACAACTATGCGCAAATGCATATCGCTAAGCTTTAAAACAACATCTTTAATAAAAGCTTCGCTTAAAAGATGAACCGCTTCTTCTTGTTTTAGCCCTCGACTCTTCAAATAAAAAATCTGATCCTTATCCAACTGACCTGTGCTTGATCCATGAGCGGCTTTCACATCATCTGCACGCACTTCGAGTTCTGGAAACGCTGAGGACTTAGCTCCTTTTGAAAGAATCAAAGCTTTATGCGATTGAGCGGACTGCACTCGTTGTGCGTCCTTTTCAATTAAAATATTCCCACCAAAAATCGAGTGCGCCTTATCTGCAACGACACATTTCACATTCTGGTGACTGAAAGTTTCTTCAGCCAAATGATTCATTTTAATTCGAGTGTCGAAAACCTGAGCGTCGCGCAAAAGATGAATGGTTGAAACCTTTGCCTCGGCTTGAGGAGCTTTTAGGTCGACATGCACCTCACTGCGCCCAAGCCCTGCTTCAATTCCCAAGTCTAAAAACTCTAATTTTGAACTGTGAGCCAATTGAAAATGAGTTTTTGAATAAGAGTGGGACACATAATCGACATTTAGAGGGGCGATCATTTTCAGAGAAGACGCCTGTTCTAATTCGACTCCAATCAAGTGAGTGATGAAACCATTTGTAGAGCTGCTTGAGTCCATCAGAATAAGACTCATCTCGCTTCCTTGTCCCATTCTGATTTTATGATTCAATGTGTTCCAGCTTGAGGCTTCTGGTTTGTCAAAAATCAAAAGAATGGGCTGCTCAACTTTTTGATTTTTCGGAACTTCGATTTCAATACCAGGCTGAGCCAAGGCTCCAACGAGCTTATGAAAGTTATCCGCTTGAAAGCTCGAGGTGGAAAGGTAGCTTTTGATCTGAATGGAATCTAAAGGGTTTTTAATCCACCTTGCTGACTTTCCATCCCAGGCCAGTACCGAAAAAGCTTCCGTTTCAAACGGAAGAGTCTTAAGAGAACTCTCATTCAAGTTTCCCGAACTCAATCCAGCTCTCCAATTGAGCTTTTCCAAATCCTTCATCCACACATTCTGCGGGAAACCCTTCCAAAGCGGATGGGTGGGTTTTGGAAAACCTTCAAAGCTCTTAAAAAATGATTTTGCTTTCGCATTAAATGTTTCGTTCATCAAAGCAACCAGTCATATCCTTCTTTTTCAAGTTTAAGAGCCAAGCTCTTATCTCCGGACTTTACGATTTTTCCATTTGCTAAAACATGTACGTAATCCGGAACAATGTGATCCAAAAGACGCTGATAATGGGTAATTAAAATGATCGCATTGTTTTTATTGCGAAGTTTGTTCACGCCTTCAGCAACGATTCTTAATGAATCGATGTCTAATCCTGAATCTGTTTCATCAAGCACGGCCAGTCTTGGATTAAGAACAGCCATCTGCAGGATTTCATTTCTTTTCTTCTCACCACCGGAAAAACCCTCATTGACTGCGCGCTCAAGGAAATCCGGATTGAATTTTACAATCTCCGATTTCTTTTGAACAAATTTACGAAAATCCGCTTCATCCATTTCAGGTACACCTTGATGCTTGCAAATCGCATTAAAGGCTAAGCGCAGAAATGTTAAATTCGACACTCCGGGAACCTCAATCGGATACTGAAAAGCCAGAAAAATTCCTTCGCGCGCGCGCTCTTCGGGCTCCCAATCCAGGATGCTTTTCATCTCAAAATTGACATCATACTTAATATCTCCCGATTCCACCTCGAAGGATGGGTGACCCGCTAAGACTTTCGACAAAGAGCTTTTTCCCGAACCATTGGGTCCCATAATCGCGTGAACCTCTCCTGCACGAACTTCTAGATTGATTCCTTGCAAGACATTCTTTTCATTCACCCGAGCTTTTAGGTTTTCAATTTTTAGCACGACTTCTCCTAACCCACGCTATTTTCTAATTTCATTTCAATCAATTTTACGGCTTCCACTGAAAACTCAAGCGGAAGCTGTTTAAACACTTCTTTACAAAATCCATTCACCAGCATGGATATGGTTTCCTCTTGATCCAATCCTCTAGACTTTAAATAAAAGAGCTGCTCTTCGCTGATTCTTGAGGTTGAAGCTTCATGTTCAACGGTTGAAGAATCATTTTGCACCTCAATCACTGGAAAAGTGTTAGCAGCACTCTTTGCACCCACAAGCATGGAATCGCATTGACTGTAATTTCTAGCACCTTCCGCACGTGGCATGATTTTCACTTGTCCACGGTAAGCATTCACCGACTCTCCGGTTGAAATTCCTTTGGATATAATCGTGCTCTTTGTATTGCGGCCGATATGGATCATCTTTGTTCCTGTGTCGGCTTGCATTTTGTCATGAGTGAGTGCGACTGAATAAAAAGCACCAGAGGAGTTGTCCCCTTGCAGAATGCAGCTTGGATACTTCCAAGTGATCGCCGATCCAGCTTCGACTTGAGTCCATGTGATGCGGCTGTTCTTTCCTAAGGCTTTTCCTCGCTTAGTGACGAAATTGTAAATCCCACCTCGTCCCTCGCGATCACCAGCATACCAATTCTGAACCGTTGAATAGTTGATTTCTGCATCATCCAGAGCAATAAGTTCAACCACGGCTGCGTGCAATTGATTTTCATCACGCTGAGGGGCCGTACAGCCTTCCAAATAATTAACGAAACTTCCTTCATCCGCGATCAAGAGAGTGCGCTCGAACTGTCCAGTGTCTTTGGCATTGATTCTAAAATAAGTCGAAAGGTCCAAAGGACATCGAACTCCTTTAGGAATATAACAAAACGATCCATCCGTAAAAACGGCCGCATTCAGAGCTGCAAAATAATTATCTGTAATTGGAACAACTGTTCCTAAATACTTTCTCACCAAATCGGGATGATCCTTTATCGCTTCAGAGATAGAGCAAAAGATCACACCCACTTTCTCAAGTGTCTCTTTATGGGTTGTTCCGAGTGAAACACTATCGAAGACGGCATCAACAGCCACTCCAGAAATTCTCTTTTGTTCTTGAAGCGGAATTCCCAAACGCTCAAAAGTTTTTAAAAGCTCGGGATCCAACTCATCAAGTGATTTTGGTTTTTCCGTCATGGATTTTGGGGCGGCATAGTAATGAATATCCTGATAATCAATCGGTGGATATTTCAGTTGTGCCCAATCCGGCTCTTTTAAGGTTTGCCAATGTTTAAAGGCCTTCAAGCGATATTCAAGCATCCACTCGGGCTCATTTTTCTTTGCCGAGATGAAATGAATGATGTCTTCATTCAAACCTTTAGGTGCAACGTCTGCTTCAATCGTTGTAACGAAGCCATGTTTATATTCTTGTTGATACGGATTCATATGCGAGCTTCCTTACCGTTTGGATGTGCAGATTCATTTTTCAAAAAAAGAATCTCTTGAAGGGTGAGAGATTTATAAAATTCCTCGAGCTTTCGATTTAGATTTTGAATCGGCGAAATGATATTGCAGTTGGAAACAAGGTCACAGTCGGACTTTGAGTGGAGACATCTCGCAAGGTTGGTCTCCCCCACAAGGCTGGCTGTGAAATCGTGAAAACTTACCGAGGAAAGATCCTTGGTTAGAACATATCCGCCTTGCGGTCCATGCTCTCCGCGAAGAAATCCCTTTTGTTTGAGTTGCTGTAGAACTCTGGCCATGGGATCAAAGGGTGTGCCTGTAGAATCAGCAACTTCCTTTGCTGATGTCATTTCTCCAGGTTTTTTTAAAGCCAGGATCTTTAAGGCCATCAATCCATATTCCATTTGTCGATTCAGACGATTCATCATGACTCCGGGTTCAACCCCTGCTATTGAAAGGGAACTGAAAGCTAATCGATTTTATTATATACGTCAAAACTTAACGTATATAAAGGACTTTTAGCTCAAATTGTTTAAAATTTTCACTGTCGTGCTAAGGAGTTAGCTCTCTGAATCCTGCGCTTAGATTAGTCCTTATTTCGGTGTTTACTCTCATTTTCATGGGTTTTGTGTGGTTCACATTGAAAATCTATGAATCCAAGCCCCAATCCCAGGTGGCTCCTTCCTGGACCCACCCCCTAAGTCAGCTCGAAAGATGGCAGATTCTCAGGCCAACCAGCTGTGAAGACAAAGAGTCTTTCAATCAGTCTCTCCACTCCGACTCGACGATGGGCCAAGTTTTATTCCTCGATATTCAGCCTCAGCGAGAAAAATGGCTGATTTTCTGCTCAACGGCCTCAAGTGCAGAGCTCTTTCAGAGGTGGCAAAAAGGAATTGATCTCACTGAAGTCCTAAATGATCTCTTTCTAAAAAATCGAAGTGTCATTTTCAATGTTCATGCTTCTCAAAAGGCAGAGGCTGAGGATTTGATCGAGGTTTTAAAGGATTATGAAAAATCCACTCAGATCGGAATCATCAGTCCCAGCCGAATCCCTTTGGAAGAGATTCGAAAGCAAAGACCTCAGTGGTACTTTGGATCGGATCGCGCCACTTGGACGAAGGTCTTGACGTTTGACTCTTTCGCTCTCGGAGGACTCGTCAACGCATGGTCTGACTTTTATATCTTAACTGAAGGCGACCAAAAGAACTTAGGTCCAGATCATTACCTTTTCGAATCCTTACTTCAGCAAGGAAAAGTACTGATCAAAGAGGGGAAAAAAGAGTCCAAAACGACATCACCTTATCGTGGGGTATTGTTGGTCGATTGAGATGAAGAAATTTTCATTTCTCGAGACAAATTCCTTCTATTGCGTCGATCTCGAAAAGCCCTTAACCTTTACAACATGTCTATTGCATATGCCGCTGAAAATTCCGTAGGTGTGGTTGTAGAAACTGGAGCATGGCATGCCATCTCCTCTGCAAGCCCGATCGTTCAACTCACTTTGCTATCACTGGTTGTGATGTCCGTTGTGTCATGGGCCATCATCTATCAAAAGCGAAAAATATTTGATGCTCTTAGTGCAGCAAACAAGAAATTCGATGATCAGTTTTGGAAAGCCAAAGCCTTGGAAGATATTTATGATGATCTTGATGATCATAAGAATGCACCAATGGCGGCTGTATTTAAATCCGGCTATCTTGAGCTCAAAAAGATTGCCGAGAGCAATAAAGCTGGAGCCGAAAACTCAAAGCCCATGCTTTCTGGAATCGATAATCTTCAGCGCTCTCTTCATAAAGCCATTGAAAATGAGCTGAGCTGCATGGAAGCGCGCTTAAGCTTTCTCGCGACCACAGGAAGTACTGCTCCATTTATTGGACTATTTGGAACAGTTTGGGGAATTATGGGTTCGTTCCAAAAAATCGGTGCGACCGGTGTGGCCAGTCTTGCTGTGGTTGCCCCCGGTATTTCGGAAGCGCTGATTGCCACTGGAGTTGGGTTGTTCGCGGCCATCCCAGCGACGATCGCATACAATCTGTATGTCACTCGTCTTAAAAGAGAAGAGCTTGTTTTAAATAATTTTGGTGCTGATTTTCTGAACATCGCTAAAAGAAACTTTTTTAGAGGAAACTAATTCATTATGGGAATGTCCTCTGGCGAAAGAAGATCAAGAACTGTCTTAAGTGAAATCAACGTCACTCCTCTTGTTGATGTGATGCTGGTCTTACTTATTATATTTATGATCACTGCGCCCATGATGCAGCAAGGTCTTGAAGTCGAACTTCCTGAAACGGCCAATAGTGGTGTGAGCACGTCGGATGAGCCATTTATTATTGTTATAAACAAAGATCGAAGTGTGTCGTTTGGAAATTCAAAAGTTCAAATGAATGAAGTGCAGAAAAAATTGCGAGCCATTTTTGAAACACGTAAAAACAAACAGGTTTATATTCAAGCGGATAAAAGCGTAGATTATGGCACAGTCGCACAGACCATGGGCGAAGTGCGTGCTGCAGGAATTTTTTCTGTGGGATTAATCACCTTACCTAAAGCGGGGCTATGACAGATTCGCTCTCAAAACCCATATCTCTTTCTTTAGCAGCTCATGCCGGATTGCTTGCGCTTTTTTTATTAAAGATGACTTTTTTTCCAGCACAGCCCATAGAAATCAAAAGAGCCATTCGAGTGGATTTGGTTGGAATGCCCGACAAAGTTCAACAAAAACCTGTTCGCGAAGCTGCGGCTCCAAAGCCTGAACCCGTTCCGACTCCTGCACCAGCTCCAAAGGTCGAAGCTCCAAAACCTCAAGCCAAAGCCAAACCGGTGGCGAAAAAGCCAGACCCAAAGAAAATTGAAAAGTCTCAAGAATCAGCAATCAATCGTTTAAAGGCGCTTGCTGCTCTTGAAAGTATCCGTAAAGAAGCTGAGGCCCAGGAAACTTCAGAACAAATCAAAGGGAATGAGGTTTCCAAAGGAAATAGTCTGACCGGCTTGGAACAGATTGAATACGATCGCTATTATGATGATTTAGAAAAAGCGATTTATACAAACTGGGCGCTTCCAGAGTGGCTCGTCAATGCCGGCCTTCGCGCTCAGGCTCTGGTTCTAATTGATGAAAATGGGCATGTGATTAAAAAAGAAATTATTAAAAGCTCAGGAGATGCGACATTTGACGCTCATGTGATGAGTGCCATTGAGAAGTCCTCTCCATTTTCACCGCCGCCAGGAAGATTAAAAGGGGTTCTTGCTCACCAAGGTATTGTGTTCAACTTCCCCGAATAACAACAAAGGATAGAACATGAAATTCTTAACGATAATCAGTCTGTGTTTGATGAGTTTGACGCTCAACCTAGCTCAAGCTCAGGAAAAAAAGGGCGCTGTTTATATCGATGTTGGCCAGGCGCAAGTTAAAAAAAGTGTTCTTGCATTAACTCCGCTCAAATATTTTGGCTCAGATGGCGCCAATAAAGCCAATATTGCAATTGGCGATACTATCTATCGCACCATCCACCAAGACCTCGATGTCTCAAATTACTTCACATTTTTAAATCCGGATGGGTATTTGGAAGATCCCGCAAAAGTGGGTTTGAAGCCAGCCCCAGGTGAACGCGGGGGATTTGATTTTAATAAATGGAAAACTCCGGGAACGGATTTTCTGTTTCGCGCCGGATACCGAGTAGCTGGCGGCAAAGTAACCCTCGAGTCGTTTGTTTATCATGTCCCACAAGCCAAAGTCGTAATGGCAAAGTCTTATTCAGGTGATAAGTCTGCTGCCGTCAAACTCGCCCACACTTTTGCCAACGACTTGATCAAAGAACTCACAGGCAAAGAGGGAATCTTTCTCACAAAACTAGTCGCCGTTCGCCATGACACAAGAAAATTAGGGAGTGCGACGACAAAGGAAATTTATATGCTGGATTGGGATGGGTCTGATCATAAGGCCATTACATCTCATGACACGATTTCCACTAGCCCGGCATGGTCCAGAAAAGGCGATAAGATTGCCTACACATCATTCGCTTATCATAAGAAAAACAAAGTGCGAAATGCGGATCTCTTTATTTATGACTTAAACACCTCAAAAAGATTCTTGGTTTCCTATAGAAAAGGGATGAATTCCGGAGCTGATTTTTTTCCTGGAGATGGCTCCTTGCTTTTGACTCTTTCAAAAAGTGGCGAAGCTGATATTTATAAAATGAGTTCCGATGGAAAAAACGTATCTCCCCTGACGAAAGGTCCCGCTGGAGCAATGAATGTTGAGCCAGCAATATCACCGGATGGTAAAGAAATCGCATTTTCAAGTGATCGCTCCGGTCGACCAATGCTCTATATCATGAATGCGGACGGCTCAAATCCCAGACGAATCACATTTGCTGGCAAATACAACTCCACTCCAAGCTGGTCCCCAGATGGAAAGCAAATTGCATTTGCGGGTTATGACGCCGGACATTTTGATATTTTCGTCATCAATAAGGACAAAACCGGGCTTAAGCGGCTGACTTCTGCGAAAAAGCCAAATGGAAAGGCCGCCAATAATGAAAGTCCATCATGGTCGCCCGACGGAAGACATATTGTTTTTTCAAGTGACCGCACCGGGGTCAAACAGCTTTACATCATCTCACCAGACGGTACGAATGAAAGACAAATCACTAAAGACTCACGCTACTCATGGGATCGACCAAAGTGGTCACCTTATTTAAATGATTAAAAGACTGAACGAGTACAGAGAGGATGAGATCGATCTTCTCTGTACACATAGTCCTGCCGCTCGACGCTATTATTCAATTGTAAACAAGACCGCACAATCCTTCGATCAAGAAATTAAGCAGGAGCGACTCACTGCCTGGCTTGAATGCACACTAGCCACCTTTTTTAAAAATCATAGCCCAAGAGACATTTGTCTTTATTGGTCCAAAGCTGCCGATCAAATCATAAAAAAAGCTGCTCAAGAGTTGAAACTGGACGAAAATGTCTCAATTTTCGCTCTGGGGAAGCTTGGTGCGATGGAGCTCAATTTAAGCTCGGACATCGATATTGTTTTTTTTAGCATGGTCGCTCCGGATGATGAGATGTCTAAGAAAGTCCGGACATTTATAAAGATGCTCTCTTCATCCTCAGAATATGGGAGCGGCTTTCGAGTGGATGTGGATTTAAGACCCGGAGGAAAAGGCTCCCCTTTGATCTGTCATATTCGTCGTTTCCAAGATTACTATTGGACGCAAAGTGAACTTTGGGAGCGAATGGCTCTGGTGAGACTGCGTGAGATCATCGGACCAAAAGAAATCAATCATGAAATTCTGGAAGCAAGAGATCTTTTCTGCTACCGCAAGTACTTGGATTACTCTCTCTTAGAGGAATTGAAACGTCTGCGACCCAAAGTTCATGCCACTGCCAACAATGGTGGAAGCACAAGCTCTATCAATCTTAAACTCACACCGGGTTATATTCGCGACATTGAGCTGTTTATTAACGCCCATCAAATTATTTATGGCGGAAAAGAGCCATCTTTAAGGACTTACTCAACTGAGCGAGCCGCCAATGAGCTCAATAGATTTGAAAAAGAGCCCCAGCTTTTTGAAAAGCTTATTGAGTACTATTGGGATTATCGTCAGTGGGAAAACCAAGTTCAGGCTATCAATGATTTTCAAACTCATGACTTGGATTTAAAAAATAAACCAAAGGGCTGGAACTGGCCTGATGATGAAACTTTAGATTCTCGAAGTCGATTTGTAGATAAAAGCATTTCAGGACTGTTAGGGCCTGCACTCCAAAGCGAAACTCTAGATACCCTTGAGATGAATGTGGATTTAAAACTAAAAGATCTTGGATTCTCGGAGGAGTCGATCAATCAAGTATGGCCTGAAGTGAAACGAGCTTCTGTTTTATCCCGCCAGAAAAGCGTGGATGAAGTGAAACGCACAGAAGTGATCGAGAGTTTCATTGAGGAAATTTCAACGACTGCTTTTGACAAGAACTTGGGGCTCAAGGGACTAAAAGACTTCTTAGGTTCTATTCGTGCTAAAGCCACATTCTTTCATTTGCTCTCAAAAGAACAAAAGCTCATTAAGGATCTTAGCTTTCTGTTGTGTCTCTCGCCTTATCTCGGCTCTCTATTTTCAACACGTCCTGAACTTGTGGATTCATTTCTTTTTAACCAAGATGAGCCATTCTCAAATGATCTTGAGCGTTCACTCATTCAAATGGCTGAAAGAAAATGGATCGCCGAGATTCATTCTGCGCTATCTTTCTTAAAATCATTTGATCTAAAAGCACTGACCGAGACCCTAACCGTCACGGCCGACTCCATTTCTGACCATCTCTTAGGATTAATACAGTCAGAAACTCATACCGCAGCGGTTCGGCTCTTGGCATTGGGAAAGTGGGGCGGGAGAGAAGTCGGCTTTAAATCGGATTTAGATTTTATATTTGTCACTCAAGATCCACCCACTGAATTTCATCATAAACTGGTTCGAAGGTTTATTTCACGGATGCGCGATACTGCAGCCGGAGGCTCGATTTACAATATTGATACACGTCTAAAACCTTCTGGAAAAGGTGGAGCCCTGATCGTATCTGAGAATCAACTCAAAGATTTTCTTAAAACAAATGCTTCTCCCTGGGAGCGGCAAGCGTATCTTAAAGGAAGATGGATCAATTCCAAGCAGTGCTTTCACAGCTTAATTCCATTTGAAAAGGGATTGTCAAAAGAGGAGCTTCAAGAGCTTCGCATGGTCCGAGAGAAACTGATTCTTAAATCGGGATTTCATGGAATTTCGCTCAAGCTCACCGAGGGCGGGATTGTTGATATCGAACTTGCGCTTCAAACAATTATTTTAGCAAATAAAATTCCGGTTCAAGATGGGAGCATGAGATCATTCTTTAAAGCTTTAAACTTAGAGAGTTCCTTTTTGTTCTCTCATTATCTGGAGCTAAGAAAGTATGAACAAATTATCCGAATTCTTTCAGTGGAGTCTGACCCAGTCATTTCCGAAGAAAAGTCGTTCGCGGCAATGACAGCTAAACTTGTAAAATTAGAATTAAAAGATCTCATGGATCGGCTGCGCCAGAATATGGAGCAAGCCGCAGTCGAGATTAGGAAAATCGATCCCACGTTCTCTTAGATTGGCGCATCTTCATAAAGAACGACGATTTCAATCCGGTCATTTAGGTTTTTTGAATTTGTTGAGAGTGGGCGATTGGATCCAAAGCTTGCGATGGTCATCTTCTGAACTGGAAAGCTATGAACTTTTGCCAGATACCGGGCGAGCTGCAGGCTGCGATCTTGGGCGAGGTCCATCGCACCCAGTTTTTCATTGTCGAATTTCTCATCAACGTGACCTTCAATAAGAAGCCTGCGATCTATTTTTTTAAAGATCTGAGCAATGCGGTCAAAGAAAGGAAGTGCCTCTTTCTTAAAGCTATTTCTCCCTTCAGAAAATAAAGCTTGCCCACGCAAGACGATTCTTACTCCCAATTCATCCGAGAACACGTCGATGAGGTACTTGTCACGTTCACTTCGAGTTAGAATCTGTTCAATCTGCCTTTCAGTGACCTCAGTCACCTCAATATCTTGTGGCCGATTGGATTTATAAGTCGGAAGCGGACTCTCGATAACTTCCCTGTTCTTTTCCATCTGATTGATTTGTGATTCAGAGCCACCCATCCCGCTTCCAGCTTTGATAAGATATTTTTTTAAGCTCTCTTGAAACTCTTGAGTCTTCTCAAGGCTTCGCTCAGATGTGGCAAACAACACAGTAAAAAAGGCAAAAAGAAGAGTTATAAAATCGGCGTAAGAAACAAGCCATCGCTCGTGGCCAGCTGCTTCTTCATGGCTATCTCTTCGTTTTCGTCTCATGAAAGGTAAGCCTGCATCTTTTGCTCAACAATATAAGGATTTAAACCACTCAAAATGGCTAACCCACCCTCTAATATCATCTCTTCCGTTTCGGAGCGGTATTGAACAATGGACTTCAATCGATTTGCAGTCGGAATTAATACAAGGTTTGCGATTCCAACACCGTAAATCGTCGCAACAAACGCCACCGCGATTCCTTGCCCAAGCGCAGAGGTGTCGCTGATATTGGCCATCACATGAATCAACCCCAATACAGCTCCAATAATACCAATTGTTGGAGAAAACCCACCCGCATCCATCCATACTTTTGAAGCCATCATCTGTTTTCTGGATGTGATATCAATTTCGTTCTCAAAGACCCGACGAGTGGTTTCCGGATCTACTCCATCTATCACAAATCTGAAAACAGAACGCATAAACGGATCTGAAAATCCATTCAGCTGTTTTTCAAGAGACAAAATACTTTCTTTGCGCGCGAGTTGGGCCGCCCGCCTGATTTCATCTGCAATTCGGATGCGCTCAGCACTCTTATCTTCGCCAAAAAGATTCCTCAAATAACGAAGAGCGAGCCTAAGATCCTCTTTTCGGTGGGAAGCAATGGTTGCTCCTAGTGTACCACCAAAGACAATGATCGCAGCTGTAAGCTGGAAAAGAGCATTAAGATGACCACCTTCAAGAACATTTCCTAGAAGAATCGCACCGACACCAATGAGAATTCCAATTGTGGTTAACGATCTCATCGAACAGCCTTTCTGAATCTCAGCCACTTGTTCTTGAGCTCCTCAATGGAGTCTCTGACTATCATCCTCGAATCATCTGTGAATACAAGAGTTGTGTCCGGGCTTTTAAAAATCATTTTAATTTTATCAGGATTGATCCAAACTGTTTCGCCATTCAGCTGGTGAAGTTCCAACATAAGCCTCTCATCCGTTGCGAGTTAAGGTTAAGGTCAAGGTTGTCATCTAAGGCTCTCTGTTAGAGACTATCATTAGGTTCAGGGGGAAGTAAATGAGTGAAGTTCTAGTGAC
>CAZWVK010000014.1:0-34776 GCA_964636785.1 uncultured Pseudobdellovibrionaceae bacterium
ATTTTTCGAAAACATCCTCAAGGCCACTGACTTTATCAGAAATAAGAACATAAGCCGCTAGCTGAGCATCGAATGAAACTTCGGCATGTTTAAAGCCAATCGTTTTAAAAACTTCTTTAAGTTCAAATCCAGACCATTTTAGATTTTTCTTAATCAAAATATCTCGAAATTCTTCATTGATCTCTGGTGGAAGGAAAATTTTATTGCCAGATTCAAAGGCCAATCCCTTTTTGCAGAACAAAGCTGTGATTTCAGAGTACGGCGCAAGATTTTCTTTGATCTCCTCAAATCCCCAGCTCACCACTTCATAGGCCTTTGCCGAAACTGCCGCTGAGCTTTTGGTTGGCTCATTTTTCCGCGCGACTTCCATGGCCGGCTCATTGACGGCACCGGCCACCACTTTATCCAATGCTTTTTCAAAAGTTTTAAATCCAAGTTCCAAAAGTAACTCTCTAAGAGCATCGATATTTGGATCTTTGAAACGCGCATGCTCCCAATCGACTTTGATATCCATATCCGTCTTGATCGTAGCCAGCTTCTTGGATAGGAATGCAGATTCCTTAGACTCAATCAATTTCTTCTGAGTACCGGGTGGTTTGATCTCGTCGATATGCTCGTAAATGTTTTCAAGAGTTTCGTATTCTGAAAGAAGCTTTTGTGCGCCCTTAGGTCCAACCCCTCGCACACCGGGAATATTATCTGAGCTGTCCCCAACGATGGCGAGATAATCAATAATCTGATCGGGCCGCACTCCCCATTTTTCCACAACACCTTTTGGATCCGTGCGCCTATCCTTCATGGTATCCAAAAGAGTGACCTTATCTGTGACCAGCTGAGCGAAGTCTTTATCCCCACTGACAATCACGACTTTTAATCCTTGAGCTTCTCCAATGCGAGCGAGGCTTCCAATGATGTCATCTGCCTCGAATCCAAGCTCATCAAGACTCATGATATGAAGACAGTCTGTGAACTTTCTCATGTACGGAACTTGAGGAACTAAGTCCTCAGGCATCTCGTCCCGATTGGCTTTGTACTCGGGAAAAAGTTCATTTCTAAAGGTGGGCTCTTTACGATCAAAACAATAAATCAAATAATCCGGCTTCTCATCTTTAAGCAGTTTCTGAGTCATTGAATAGAAACCGTAAAGCGCATTTGTGGGTGTTCCTTTTGGACTTGTTAAAGGAGGAATCGCGAAAAATGCGCGAAAAAACATAGCGCTGGCATCAACGAGATAAAGAGTCTTCATTAGTGATTTTTCAAATCACTTTTTAGGATCTGATTCAATCTATTCTTTTCTAAATACGTCTCAGCTTGCGGGTCGAGCGACAGAGTTTGTGAATAGCTGCGAAGGTAACCATCTAAAGACAATAGTGTGTTGCAAGCTTCTTCTCCAGGGTGAGTCTTGCCGCATTCCCAGGCCTCAACAACTGAGACCTCAATGCCGACTCGCCTGGAAAGCTCGGCACGGCTCCAACCAAGGCGCTGTCTAAGGGATCTAATCTGTTCTGGAGTCCATTTCATGAAGAGTTTTATACGAAAAATCAGGGGCTTTGCCTAATGAAATTCACTTTTCCTTTGGCCAAAACCCCTTAATTTCGATCTGGTGATCTTTTAAGCGAACGCGAAGGCCTGAATATTAAAGGCCTCGAATCCTCGCTCGGTGCGGAGCAAGTCGAAAGAAACCTCTGATCCAAGTGGCATCTGGTTCAAATCGCCTCCTTGGTAATCATAAGAATTGAAGTAAGCTTCCTGCCCATCCGGGAGCAGAATAAAGCCATGGCTTAAATCCGGGGATATCCACTTGATTCGACCACTGTTCAAAATGAAACCTCCTGTCGTTAGTTGGATCAATCCTCACTAAAAACAAAAACCAGCTCATTCTCCTTCACGAGATCAAACCTCTCGCGTGCCACTCTTTCCAAGTGGCTGGGGTCTTTCATTTTCTGAATCTGAGAGTCTAAGTCATTATTGGATTGAGCGAGCGAGTTCATTTTCTCACGTGTTTCCGTGAGGTCTTTTGAGAGCACATAGTATCGATAAAGACTGCCGTCCAAAACCAAATTCGCAAAAGCGAGAGCTAAGCAAATCCACAAAACTTTGATCGGGCTTTGGAGTAGAACATGAACTGAATCAAACAGCGCAAAGAGAACTCTTCTCACTCTTTAAGCATCTCAAAAAGCAAAAGAGGATGAAAGTCCAGAAAATCAAAAGCCTTTAAATACCGATCTGCCTAAAAATTTAGCTTTAGAGCCTAGTCTTTCCTCTATTCTTAAAAGCTGATTGTACTTAGCTGTTCTCTCCGAGCGACATAGGCTTCCTGTCTTTATTTGCCCGCAGTTGTAGGCCACTGCAAGATCCGCAATGGTGGTATCTTCCGTTTCTCCACTTCGATGAGACATGACACAGGAGTATCCGTTTTTCTGTGCCAACTGAATGGTCTCTTCGGTTTCAGTGAGCGAGCCGATCTGGTTTACTTTGATTAAAATTGAGTTTGCGATTTTCGATTCAATTCCTCTTTGTAGGCGCTCTTTATTCGTCACAAACAAATCATCGCCCACCAGCTGAAGGCGATCACCTAAGGTTTTTGTAATGTGAGCCCAACCGTCCCAGTCATCTTCGCTGAGACCATCTTCGATACTTACAATTGGAAATGATCCCATCCACTCTTTGTAAATTTCTGTGAGTTCCTGATGGGAGATTTTCTTTCCCTCCCAGTTATAATTGGAATCTTTATAAAACTCAGTCGCTGCCACATCCAGTGCAACGAAAATATCTTCACCAGGTTTGTATCCCGCTTTCTCAATCGCCATCATAATCAATTCCAAAGCTTGCTTGTTGCCATTGAGCTTTGGTGCAAATCCTCCTTCGTCACCAACCGCTGTTGAAAAAGATTTCTCATCAAGGATTTTACGTAAGTGTTGAAACACTTCCACTCCAGCTCTTAGGCTTTCGCGAAAACTGCCACCACAAACAGGTGCAACCATGAACTCCTGAACATCGAGGCCGTTGTTGGCATGAGCTCCACCATTGATAATATTCATCAGTGGAACAGGAAGAGTCACTCCAGCACCATTGTTCAAACTCGCATAGAGATCTTTTCCCTCATCCAGCGCACGCGCTTTAGCTGCAGCAAGAGAAACTCCCAAAACAGCATTTGCACCCAGCTTGGATTTGTTTTTCGTTCCATCTTTTTCCAAAAGAATTTCATCGATTTTTCGCTGATCACTGAGTGATTGCCCTGAAACGGCAGGCGCCAAAATCTCATTGACGTTCCGAATGGCCGTTAAAACTCCAAGACCGAGGTATCTCCCCTTGTCTTTATCGCGAAGTTCGACGGCTTCATGAGCACCTGTGGAAGCACCGGACGGAACAGCTGCAATCACCTGATGATTTTTATCTGTCACGAGTTCCACTTCCAAAGTGGGACGCCCACGGGAATCGAGGATCTCACGTGCTTTCAAGGATTTGATTTTTGCGCTCATTTAAACCTCCATTCGAGATTGAAGTGGGCCTGGTCGGCGAGTGAAAGCCTTTGGGACTTTGTCGCTCTCCACTTCTCTTTCAAATTCAGACAATAAGTCTGCTACATCCTGGGCCACGTAGTTGCTCTGTGATTTGACGTAATCCCAGTCCACTCTTCTCATGGCTTCCTGAACTTGTTTAGTCATTCGGTCTTGGCCGATCAACAATGTAACAAGCTGTTGTGAACGAACCAAATAGTCACTCAGTTTCATCAAATGACCTCGGGTTTTAACAACGTAAGCCTTAAGTTCTTTCTTCTTCTCTTCAGAAAGTGGTGAAGGCTGCTCGGATCGCTCACTCAACTGAGCTGTCAGAGATTCAATTTGTTTTTGTGATTCATCAAGCGCACTCATCAAGCTTTGCACAAGTTCAGGCTTGTAATTGAGCTGCCGGTCTTTCTCTTCAATCAATAGGTTTTGTGACTCTGCCCATCCAATACTGACTTTGTTCTGCTCCCAAGTGACAGTGGCATCGTCTTTTCCAAGATACTTCGGCAAAGACTCAAGCGCTGAGCGCAGATACTCGGCAATGTGAGGAAATTCCAAATTGGATATTGGAATATGAAATTCAACACGATTTTCACCACGCACGATATTTGCGAGTGGCGGTGCCGGAGAAACAAAATAAGAAATAAATCGTTCTGGCTGAAGAAAGAGATCTTGCGAGCGTGGCATCATACGAATCACGCTATCTAAGACTCCCCAAGCGCGAAGGTCAGCACATTGGTGGCCCACAACAGTCGCCAATCCATCTTGAATATTTGCACCTAGTTCGCGCTCAACGGCTTCAAAGAACTCTTCCACACCTTGTGCATCCATCCAACCGGTTGGATCACGAAGGTACTCTATGGGTAGCGGGGTTAAGTCATGGATTCGATCAGAATCAAAGCCTGATCGATCCAGAAAAACCATAACTGAATTCGTGATTTTACCACTAAATAGCATCTTCAAGGTCTTATCTCAGCAACGGATAAGACTCAACGCTCTTTATGTGCCACTCATTTCATCGCCCTGAGCGTTATTGATATTCATCTCCTCCGCCGTACGGGAAAGACGAAAAGGTCACGTCGAAGTAAAAGGTTTTGCCTTGATGCTCATAGGAGAAGCAACCCTTCTCATTGGCGTGAAGGTATATCCCAGCTCCCCAATATTTTTTTCCTTCGTACTCATGGACGGTATTGTAGCTTCCCTCAAGGTTCTTATGGACTTCGAGATATCCTTCGCCTCGATTATCCCCGACAATGTTTCGGGTGTAATAGCGCCATTGAGACCATGCATCTGGGTAGAGCACCTTCTCTTCATCCATCACCTGAATCTGCTCCAAGGTGTGATAAAGCATCTTGGTATTCGGAGAACTCATGATTCGACTCATAACTTCACGATTTGTTGCCCCTTGCCATGAGTCGAATTCAGCCTGATCAAGAAAGAAATGGTTATGGCCCATATCTGGGAAATAGGCCCACTGCACATAATCCAAGAACAATGCGGATTCGATATGCTTTTTTATGCTGTAAAGGAAGCGCAACGGAATTGAAAGCGGCTCTTTTTTCCCTGGTGAACTGTAGTAGTCCCCAACAAAACCCTTTTCAGAGTCATAGTAGTAGCGATCCACGAGACGTTTTTCTGATTTATAAAGCTGGTTGAATAGGTCCGCTGCCTCTAAGAAACTAAGTCCCCAGCGAAAATCAGAGCGCTCGACCACGGGATGTTCCGTCTGAGTGCAACGTTGAGCGGCCTGCACCGCCCACTCTTGCACTTCGGGCTTGCGATCAAAATCATCAGCATGTGAAAAACTAAGAACTGTGAAAAAACCTATGAATACACGGGTTGCCGTGTGAAGCGCCTTGCGCATAAATCCCCTCCCCTTTTTTCCCCACTTAAAGCGTTAAGCTAGGAAAGGTCTTCAAGTCGAGGAAAAGGGGAATAATGAAAAAATTGGAATTCTTGCTTTTGCTTTAAGCAGCGCTGATTTTCTGGAATTTAGAGCGACCAAATGGAATCTGATTGTCTTCAATCTCTTCCATAAATGAAGGGATAATTCCAGTCGGCTCGATCTGCCCTTTGAGCTTGCCATCGGGCAGCTTTAAAAGGCGAGACATCTCATAAATGGATTGCACGTCATAGCTGCCATCTGGTTGAAATCCCAAGACTTCTGCAATTGAGGCAATGCGGCGTGAGCCATCAGAATAGCGAGAGATCTGTACGACCAGATCAATCGCCGAAGCAATCTGGTGACGCAGAGCTTTTTCACTCAGCTGGGAGTCTCCACCTTGCGCCAAAGCTTCAAGACGTACGAGTGCGTCAGTTGCGGAGTTCGCATGGATTGTGCCTAAGCATCCCTTATGACCGGTATTCATAGCTTGAATAAGTTCCAGTGATTCAGACCCTCGAACCTCTCCAACAATGATTCGATCCGGACGCAGTCGAAGACTGCTCTTTAATAAATCTCGAATTGTAACCTCTCCGAGTCCCTGCTCATCGGCCATCTGAGTTTCGAAAAAGACCACATGCTCATATTCCACTTTCAATTCACTCGAATCCTCGATCACGATGATTCTTTGACCCTTAGGAATTCGATTGGTCAAAACAGAAAGCAAAGTCGTTTTACCAGATCCTGTTCCGCCACTAACAAGAATGTTTTTTCCAAGCTTCATACAGATATCTAAAAACTGAGCCGCATCGGCCGTCATTGCATTGATACGCACATAGTCTTTGAAGGTGAACTGCACAGTTGCGAACTTTCGAATCGCAACGGTCGTGCCTTTACGTGAGCAAGGTGGAATAACAGCATGAATACGATAACCGTTTGGAAGACGAGCATCCAGGCGAGGCTCTTCCTCATTGATTCTTCTTCCAACACTTTGTGCAATATTGTTAACGGCTGCAAGCAGTGAATCTTCGTCTGCAAACTTAGCATCTGTCTTTTGAACCTTCCCACCAATCTCAATCCAGATTTCGTTATAGGAATTGATCATCACCTCAGTGACTTTTTCATCACTTAAAAGATGCCAAATAGGTGCCAGAAAAGTTTTAATGGCATTGCTAAATACATTTTCTTTCTGATCAGCCATAGCTCCTCAATCACTCAGAGGCCGGAAGTCGAAGATCTGTTTCCGCTTTTTTAGGTGCAACAACCAATTGGCCCAATGATGCCGTTTCAGGTGATGTGAATCGGAATATTCCGGATTTTCCTGGTCGGATGACAAAACTTCGAATTTGACCGTAGTAAGTCGCATGATGCTGCTTAAAGTCTTCCATAACGAAGCTGATATTCTTTTGAGCTTCATTCACATTCACCACATGGATTCTATAAGCCTGCCCTTCTTGAAGACTAATGGAAGAGGGAATGAATCCTTTTTCAGTGTTTAAAATAACAATCTCTGGTGCAGGCTCATTTTCAAGGAAAACATCCTTTACAAATTGAACCGGACCTTCTGTTAAACTCTTAGATTTTTGCGGTGGTGCCGAGGGAACATGAAGCTCAACTTTCTCCGCAGGTTTATACCGACGGGAAAAATCAATCTTCCACTCAGACGCAAAACTTGTACTAGTGAAGACAGTCGCGAGAATGAAAATCCGCAAACTCACGGGCCACCTCCATTGCTAAATAACTTAATGTTCTTTGATCAAAATTTCTAAGCTGCCCCATAAGATCATCCACATTGCTTTGATGATTATTGGCAATGTCTAAAGCTTGAAAGAAATCGTCTGCATGCTTGGCCAAATCGTTGAGCTCTTTGTTCCAATCCATTTTTAAAACAGGATCGATCACACCCAGGTGATAAAGCGCATCGAATACAGCTTGAAGGTTTCCTTGAAGATACATGAATAAGTCTCCTATCCTCTAGGAGACCTATCGGCATAATTTGAGACGGATTGAAGGGCCAGACCGAATCCCCGACCTTGGCCGGTATGATCCTTATGGGCCATTCATAGGATCGTATTTTGGAAACGGGATCAAAGGTGGAGTCGTGTCTTCGGTATTGGGTTCTTGCGAGCAAAGGTAAGCCACCAATGCATCCGTAGAGTCGCTATCTTGCTTTTGACCTGTCCCGTAACAGAAGTAGTTCCGATATCCTGCCACTATTAGGTTCCCACCATGCTTCGGGTTGCTTCCATAAGTTCCATATCTATACGAAATCTTCTCATAGTCCGTTCCGACTTGAGGCCGACCTTCACCAGAAGCACAGATTCCATAACCTTTATTTTTTGAAGGAAAAAGCCCAACACGATGGCAGGTTTGAGAGTGTGTTTCTCCCTCACTCGCATTCACCCAGCGAACAATTGGGGCATTGGCTTTACAAGAAGCATAGATTGCCGAGCCATTTGTTAAACTCCCATTGTTACAGGAAACTGTTTGAACTGGGCATTGCTCTCCGTAGGGAACAGAAGATTTTGTATAAGCGGTGATGCTCTTTCCGTGCGCCAGAGTCCCACCATTGTAAGCGCAGTCAGCCGGCCCACCGACGCTACAAGATGTGTAAGGAGTTGCCACAGGGTTTGGAGAGAAAGATCCATTGCTGCATTTAAGCGTCACTTTATTACAGGTCTGTCCGTATGGAACCGTGGACTTGGCATAAGCACCGATCGACTCATTGTGACCCACAGTAATTCCATTGTGTAAACACGATAGAGCTGCTCCAACCTCACAACTTGCATACTGATAGGAACCGGTGAGTCCTGCAGCTCCACAGAACCGCAATTGGGATCTGCAAGATGAACCAAACGGTACGGAACTCTTTTCGTAAGCGATGACATCTTCTCCTGGAAGAATCGCCTTTCCATTGAACATACATGCCTCTAGAAGCGATGGATCTGGGCACGCGCTCCCTTCGCATCCGAGCGGATTCGATGTTTCAGGAAGTTCTGAGAGAGGCTGCTCCGATGAGAGATGTGTTTGCTTTAAGTCTTCAAGTCCCGTATTGAAGTCTTCGGCGCAGTTTTGAAATGCTGTTGCAATGAGAATCAAAAAGCCGACTGCAGCCATAAGTTTTGAATTCATTTGCACTCCTCGAAAAAATCCCTATTGGATAACACAGCAATCTTTAGACCATATCGGAAGGTCCAGGTTTTCAACTGAGTTAAAAATCACTGTTCAAATCTTGAATTCGCTCAAAAGTTAGAGAGTCAAAATGAGACAGTCTCAAGATTCGAAAAACTCATTTTCTATTTAGAGTCGTAAATTATTTTTCCATCGTATTTACACATAATATGAGCGTTAGGATTTAGAGAGGCGTTGAACATACAGTTTTTAAGTGCCTCTGCATAAGAGATTCCAACTGTCCTGATAAACATGTGAGGTTCAGGCCCCATCATATAACCGACATAAACTCCACTTCCCCCAGAACTTGGTGGAGAGGGATTAGAAGGGCTTTGTGGTGGTGAGGATACCTTTTTCTTCGACTCAAAGATAACTTCACCATTATAAATGCACTTGATCAGATAATCCCCCTTAAGACAGCTTCCAATTTATCATGAAGATAAGCTTAAGATCGTCATCCAGATGAAAGAGTGTTTCAGAGTGGGACGAGAAAGTTGAAGAGAGTGTTCCGCAGATGAGGTTTCGAAGAGTCTTTCAAAAAGGTAGAACAACGCCTGTATTTTCCATTTAAATACTGATGAACTGTGGAAGGGGTCAGACCTAGGTTTAATATGAGAGCCGCTTAATAATCTGCAGAACAGTTTTTTACAATTTTTAGCAAATCTCGTCCAAATTTGAGACAGGTTATGCGTCTAAATTTTGAAGTCATTTCAACAGCATGAGATCCTATTAGTGTCCTAAGTGGTCTAAACGAAGGGGTTAAATGAAGTTCAATTTACGACAATTGGTGATTTTCATTATTTTTATAATGATTCCACTAAGCTTATTTCAAAATTGCGGATCCTTTGAGGTCACGAACTTGGCATCTCCCTCGCTGGATTCATTAACGCTGTCTTCTTATGAACTCCACTCCACTTCCGGCGATCAGCGCTGCCGAGACATTCAATACGATTATCAGTCCGGAGATCAAAGAAACACAAATGCCTTTCATTTTGCGGTGAGTGAACAAGAGCGCATACAAAAACTACAAAGGGCTTCACTGGATCAATCACTGATCTTAAAAGACGGCGATCTTGAACCCAGCGGTACCATTCCTAATTTGGATTATTCTCAGGATGCCACTTGCCCTGCGGAAGCTCCCAGGTCAGCGACCTGCAGGACTTTCCATGTGGGCGAAGGCGCCGGTCTCTCTGGAAGCTATCAGATGGATGATGGAATAAGAATCCGCCACATCCTAGCCGCAATCGAGTCCTATAAAAAGACTCACCCAAATCACTGGGTACAAGTAAAATTTGCTAAAAATTCTGATTACTTCCTTCGCTTGAATCCATTTAGCATCTGGACTTTGAGTGTTCGCGATATGTCCAATTTTGTCTTTGATGGAAACGGCAGTAACTTTTGGATCAGTTCACAAGCACAATTTCTACAGCTCAGATCCTGCACGAACTGCACAGTTAAAAATCTTCACGCTGAGCATTTCGATCGCTCACACACTCAAGGCACCGTGATTGGGGCTACGCAATCCGGCGGCGATCATTATTTGAAAGTACAAATTGATGATCGCTTCCCGCTCCCACCCGAAGATCCGCTTTACTCCTACTGTGGCGATGGCGTCTCGGCCGGATCGAAAGGCCGCCTCATTCGAAAGTTTGCACATGTAGCTTTTTTTAAAGGATCAAGAATTGATATTGAGCCAGGAAGCGGGTCCTATCTTTTCTTCAATGGCGCACAATCCTTGAATCGCAGCCAGAGGATCGCCACTGTTCGAATTCCGAACTCAAAAAACACCCATGTGTCTTCCGATGCGCTTAAAAAGCGTATCAGTGAAGTCGTCAGTGGAAAACGGCGAGTGGCTTTTAGTTTGCCGCAAAGTTCACACGCTCTTCGTGAAGCCATACGGTTTCAGGCCAAAAAAGCTATGAATGTAAAGACTTTTATCGCTGAGTCTGAGGCCGGCTTTGCGAATTATAGCATGATGTTCATTATTGGTTCTGCGAATGTCAAAGTTCAGAATGTGGGAATCCACTCGACCATAAAAATGGCCGTGAAACCTTTTGATAATAAAGGTCTCATTCATTTCGATAAACTCGAACTCACACCGCGCGGCACCTCACTTCTTGCAGGAACCTCTGATGGAATTCATGGAGCTAATAACAGAGGCGCAACGATCGTTGAGAACTCTATTTTTAAGAATCTAATGGATGATGGTATCCATTTAAAAACCTCAGGCCTTCGGGTCAGTGTGAAGCACTCTGATCGAGAGTTTACAATTTCTCAAGGAAACCCTCAACGAATGGAGTGGGAGGTGCGAGCCGGCGATCGTTTGCAAATGATCGACAACGCAACTGGCGCTGACCTTGGAGAATACTCTGTCACTTCAGTCACACCCGTTTTATCGGACACATCTCTCAAATTTCGAGTGACTCTGAATAAAAATCTTGTTCTTCCTTCGGGCTGCTCCGTGAGCAATATTCATTACTGTGCTCACTTCTTCAATATTAACAATGCTCATCCTGGCTCTGTCGTTCGAGAGAATCTTTTTGAAAACAAACTTCGTCATGCTTTGATCACTCACGGTGGAACAAAGATCACTGGCAATTGGATGGAACACCTACAAGGCGGGGTATTAATCAGTGCAAGTCATATCGGCCCCGAAGGACCGGTCGGCTCAAGCTTTGGGATCAGCGGCAACGTTATGCTTGATATCACTGGGGTCCCATTAAACTCTTTTGTTCAGTCCAGTGCCGGCACTAAAAATCCGAAAATTCAAACCGGACTCGAGGCTCATTGCAATATCCTTGAAACTGTTGGCAGCTCGGTGCTCTCTTTGCGTGATGTAGCCGGACGCATGTCAAGAAACCTGTATTTAAAGTCGAACAAAATCACGCAACCAAGCTTTCCTTCCACGGTTGCAAACGTGGGCGAGACCATGACGGGAGATCCAGCTGTGGAAGATCCTTGGTGCCAATCTCAGTTTCCTTCGATTATTAATTTAGCGAAGTATAAGAACCGCAGCGCCTTTAAGGCTTTAGGTTTAAACTCTCCAAGCGCACCTCCTGAGGTCGAAGAGGATGAGCAAACTCCTGCACCGGAAGTTCTCGTGGGGCTCTTTAGAACTCCGAATGGCGGGATCTATCATGGGTTCAAAGATTTCTACTGCAAATACGGAAATATGGAGCGTGTGAGAAATGTGTGGGGTTCGCAGTGGGATAAAGTTGTTCAGCATGTTCCAGCAGTTCCGACAGGGATGGTGGATGAGGGTTATTGCGGTGCGCTCCAAGGCGTGCACAAACAGGGCTCTCACCTCTTCTATACTTTTCAGGAAGGTTACACCTGCTGGATCAACACAACCGGAAAAATGAGCGCATGGGCCGGTCTCAATGCCACGCTGATTTCTTATCTTCCGAATAAAAACATGGCTGCACTTGGCTTGAACGCCCAAACAAAAGAATGGGCCGCCTGCCAATAAGACCCTACATAATATTCGCAGCCAATTCAGCGAGCTCTGAGCGCTCCCCTTTTGTCAGAGTGATATGGGCTGCAAGGTTTTGACCTTTAAAACGCTCAACAGAAAAGGTCAATCCACTGTTTGAGGCATCAATATAGGGATTGTCGATCTGATAACAATCACCTGTTAGAACAATCTTTGTTCCTGTTCCGGCTCGAGTCACAATGGTTTTGATTTCATGAGGAGTTAAGTTTTGCGACTCATCCACAATCAAATACTGCTTTGGAATACTTCGACCACGAATATAAGTGAGTGGTTCAATATTTAACATCCCTTGATTGATAAGCTCTTGCGCTCGTCCTGCGGCCTTTTTATCAGCACCCATCAAGAATTCAACGTTATCAAAAATGGGCTGCATCCATGGATTGAGTTTTTGCTCCACATCCCCTGGAAGGTAACCAATATCTCGGCCCATTGGAAAAATTGGTCGACTCACTAATAGGCGCTGAAATCGCCCCTCATCCAATGTTTTATAAAGTCCTGCAGCTAATGCCATCAAAGTTTTTCCAGTTCCCGCTTTTCCAACCAGAGATACAAATTGAATGTCATCATTTAAGAGTGCATCGAGTGCAAAGCTTTGCTCCATATTGCGCGGATGAATGCCCCAAATACTCTCTGTTGGAGAAATCAAAGGAATCACTCTTTGTGTTTTTCCACAAAATCTTCCAAGAGCAGAATGATTTTCGTTCCCCTTGTCTTTCATGATGACGTATTGGTTCGCAAATAGCTTCACTTCGTCTTTCAAGTCGAGACTTCGATCGCGATAAAACAAATCAATCTGCTCAGATGTAAGCTCAAGCTCTTTAAGTCCGGTGTACATAGCATCGAACTGCGTGTTTTCCGGATCATAATCACGCGCCTGAACTCCAAAAACATCCGCCTTAATACGCAAATTGATGTCTTTACTGATCAATTCTACTTCTGCTTTTGGGTTCTGCAGTTGAAGTGTGTAAGCGGTTGCAAGAATTCGATGATCGGGAATCGCCAGATTCATTTCCTGTGGAAGATCACCAAATTTAAAATCTGTAATCACATACACATAGCCTTTGGTATTTTCCAAAGCCACACCCTGTGCAAGGGACCCCTGATCGCGAAGAACATCCACAAATCGTGAAAACTGCCGTGCGTTTCGTCCGTTTTCACCAAGATCTCTTTTAAATCGATCAATCTCTTCGATCACTGAAAACGGAATATAAATATCTGATTCTCTGAATTTGTTGAGCGCGAGGGCATCAAAAAGAATAACGTTGGTATCTAGAACGACTTTCTTATCAAGGCGACTTGGCAATTTCATGATCGAATATCCCCCTTGTGTCAGGAATATTCGACCTCATATTTGAAGACTTGTATAGATTTTTTTAAGAGATTGACGCCTTTAAATCACCTTGATCTCCCTCAAGACTTGTACTCACAGTCTCGATGAACTTTACAAAGTGATAAAGTGCTTCGTCGTTAATTGTTCCTTTGACGAAGTTCGCTCCTTGGCGAAAAATACCTTCGTCTTCCACTTCGCGCAAGTTTTGCAGTTTTGCAACGAATGGGAAATAGCTCTTTTGATTTAAATAAACTCGCATAGCGATTTCTTCACCAAGATTGAAGTGTCCTTGTGAAACCTCTGTATCAAAAGCCAAACCATCTTGGGAAATATCATAAAGGGTAACTTTAATAAGGCCCTTTCCAGGAACGACGGCAAAGGCGCCAACGAATTCGCTTAAAATCGTGCGTTTTGTACGGCGTCTTTCTTCTTGAAGGGCGGCTTCTCTTCGCTCCACCATATCCACAATTTCACCCTCTTGAGCTTTCTTGCCATTTCTAGAAGCCTTAGGCGCGCTGCTTTTGGATTTTAAACGCGACTTTAAATCGATAACATTAGCGTTCGACATGAATCCTCCCCCGAGTAATTCTTTATCGGGTTTGGCTTGTCTCAACTTTAACCAATTCTCTCATTGATACAGGACCTTCTGTGGCAAAGCCCCGTAATTCCGAAGGCTTAGATATTTTACTTTTTTTACACTTCTTTGAGGGGGGATTGTTTCAATTTGAGGCGACTGGTAGAATGGCTAGATGAATGAGGATCGCTCGCTCTTCACTTTCATTCTTAGTCTTGCAGTTCATGGACTGTTTGCTTGGATTTTGATAACTGGAATTTCACCCTTTCAAGAGAAAAATGAAGTCGACATTATGGAATTCGACGTGGTGGAAATTGAAAATCCAAAATACATCATCAACGAGCAACCGGAGCCAAAGCGCGAAAAGACTTTAGAAGAAAGACTTAAAGAGGAAGCCAAGTTCCTATCCAACCTCACCCGCCGAGTTGAAGAGCAGATTCGAGCACGTCAGGGATTGAAAACTCGAGACGGAATTTCTTCACCGATACAAAGACCACAAGATGGGGCGCCAGAAGCTTCAGGCCCTTCAGCGCCGACTCCAAAATTCACTTATGATCCAGGATCCAATGCTGAAATCAATCCACCGCCGACTTTAAGAAAGATGGCGATTGGAACTGCTGAATTTGCGGAGCGTGTGTCTGGAATCAAACAAGGTTTTTTCAACTCCTTAAACACGGATCAACTGACCTATTTTACATTCTATAACCGAGTGAATGAGCAAATCGGTTACCGCTGGGTTTCGCTGGTTAAAGATTATCTTTATAATCTTCCTGTGGATCAGCTCAGACGTGTGTCCGATTCCAATAAAAGAACGGTTGTGGAAGTGCTCCTCGATCAGCAAGGAAATTACTTTAGTTCGCTCATCCATAATTCCAGTGGCATTCAGGCACTAGACGAAGCCACTTATAAGGCCTTTCGTCTAGCCACCCCATTTTTAAATCCGCCGCAAGGTTTAGTCAGCGAAGAAGATGGTCTTATTCATCTTTACTACGAGTTCAATGTGATCTTTGATCCTCTGCCAATGGCTGGTCCAGCCGACTTCTAGACGCTTCAACTGCTCCAGTTTTTGTTATTCTAAACGCTATGGTTAAGCGTATTTTTTTCTTTCTTTCCGTCCTTCTTTTTTCATTTGATAGCTATGCTGGATTTACCGAGCTTGGAGCTTCTGTTAATTACCGCCGGACTTCCATCGACGATAATAACTTTTCCGAGTCCACCTCCTATACTGGATCGATTTCTTATTACTTTTGGGAACGATCTGCTCTCGAATTGAGCTACACCTCGGGGGTTGGAAAACTATCGACCAAAGCAACAGGCGTTTCAGAATTGACTCAGCTTCAGATTGCGCAGTTTTCAATGATTGGGCTTGATCTGGTTTTATCCTTGGCCGGGCGGGAAGATGTTTTTCAACCCTATATTAAAATTGGTGCCGGCTATGTTGATAAGAATATCTTTAAAGAAAATGAAATTGAAGGTCGTGTGAAAATTCAAACGCAAAGTGGTACTGTTCCAAGTGCTGGAGCTGGCTTTCGCATAGGACTAACAAAACAGCTCTCTCTTAAAGTTGGAGTGGATGCGTGGACGAGTCCATTGGACGACCGGGATGAAAACGGCGAGAAAAGAGATCTTCAAATCGATTATGCAGGACGAGCCGGACTTGCCTGGATGTTTTAGAAGTTTAATTTCACTCTGTGCACTTTTAAGCTGTGTATTTCTTCTCAGCGGTTGCCAAATCGGCTACTACGCGCACACCGGCTTCCATCAAACGAAGATTCTTTGGAATAGAATCCCAATTGAAGAAGCACTTCAAAGTGATTCGTTATCGGAAGAGCAAAAACGGAAACTTAAAATGGCGCAAGATGCAAAAGTTTTTGCAGAAGAGAACATCGGATTAACCTCCAATGGCAATTACTCAAGCTTTGTTTCTTTAGATCGAGATGCCGTGACCTATGTCGTCCAAGTGGCCTATGCGAATGAACTTAAATCTTATAAGTGGAAGTTTCCACTCGTAGGAGCACTTCCCTATAAAGGTTTCTTTAAGCCTGAGTTGGCCGAAAAAGAGGCTCGCGAATTTTCGAAAGAAGAATACGACACTTGGATCAGAGGCGTTAGGGCCTATTCCACTTTGGGATGGTTTGAAGACCCCGTCACTTCACCTATGCTTCAGTATCGTGAACATGACCTGGTTGAAACAATCATTCACGAACTAACCCATACGACGATCTTTATCAAAGGCAAAGCCGAGTTCAACGAGAGACTTGCGACATTTGTTGGAAGTGAGGGCGCTAAGCTTTTTTACCTTCATAAAGAAGGTGAGGATTCGAAAACTAAAAAAAAGATTGAACAGGAGCAATTGGATCTAAAACTGTTTTCAGAATTTATCACGAAAGAACTTAATGACCTTCGTGAGTGGTATAAAGTAACTCCGGCATCAGAAATCCAACTGCAAAAAGAATCTCGTATAGAGGCTATTCAGAAAAGGTTCACCGAAGACTTAGAGCCAAGACTTAGAACAGATATTTTTAATGAGTTCCCTAAACGCAAGCTGAACAATGCCATGCTCATGAGCTATGAAACTTATATATCTGATCTATCTGAGTTCGAAGAGATCTATGAGCGGGTGGGCCGCGATCTGACGCGCCTCATTAGCGAGATTAAAACCTCTAATTGAGAGTCAGTTGAAAGCAGACTCAAAATAAATTGCGCCCGAAGCGACACTTTGGTTTTAAAAAAGCTGTGAAAATTCCGATCCTTTCTTCAATCCCAACTCTCTTGTTTCTAATCTCGGCTTCGGCTTTGGGCCTGCCGTGTGAGGATTGGCTCAAAGAAAGCAAAGGCTTTGATCGTTTGAATAAAATTTCACTGGATGCCTTCCAGGCGCAAGATGATCTCTCGGCCGAGGAGCTTTTAGTTCGGCTTAAAGCAGAAGTTTGGAGCTTTCTTCCCGATGGGCGCATTCCGTGGAAGGACCGCCCGGATGTGCCTGCTGAATTTATCCGATACGCCAAGGAGACTTTGAGCTCCACCTATCGAACCGAAGATATGCCCGAGAAGGATCTTTACCTTTTCTATGCGAATCACCTGAACTCGATTTATTACCAATTGCTTCGAGAGTGGATGGAAAACCTGGTTCATGACCAGGCAAGAGATTTAGAGCTGGATAAAGAATCCGCCTTAAAGCTCATGGCTTATAGCTATCCAAGCTCAAGCCTTTTTAGCCCAACACTTCTGCCTGAGCTTTTTAAAGAAATTATTGAGCAAGTCTCTCATCCCGACTTCTTAAGGGATCTTCTTCAGAAAGAGAAAGATTTGGGGCGACTTGAGTCCAAACCAACATTTCCAAATCCCTGCTGTAAGACGATTCCGGGATGTCTTCTTTGTCCAAATAATTTGAACTGGATAAAATCAAAAAATTAAAGGTGACAGTTGATGTATTCTTTTAAGGAAAAGCGCCCTTCGATGGCGCGCTTGATCTTATAGAATGAAAACTCAGGCTGCTTAGGGTTAAATTCATCAATCGTCTTTAAGATCTTAAAAAATCTTGGAAAGTCTTTGTCTTTACTGCGCATCTCTAAGACCTCATGCGCGTGAACTGTCAATGTGGCCCACATCGCCTGATAGGCACTTTTGAAATAGTCCGTTTTTCTATCTTTTACCTTTAGATTCTCATAGGCTTGCTTGATCAATGGAAGCTTCCCAGCAATAGAAGTCATCAATTCTTTAATGCGCTTGTCCTTTAATGAGGACGACTCGCCCACCTCCCTTAGATCTTCTGACAGATGGGTTAGGGCTTCGCTATACTTCTTCAACTGACTTCTCTTGAACTCACCCTTTTGATTGGACCACAGGGCATTCAGATCATCGATCCAGTCCTTAACTGGCCCTTCATTTGCGACGGTTAAAGCATCTGTGCAGTTTTTAATCTCAGCGAAAGACACTTGTGCGGAGAAAAAAAGAAGCAATAAGAATGCACTTCTCATTGTCCACCCTCCCACATATCTGCGCACTGGGGATAGGTTCGGCGAAATGGAATCCAGCTGTAACTGGATTTCTTCTCTTTCCAAGGCTTATAGGCAAAAAGATTGGAATTTGCTTCCCGGATCGGAGAGAGCATTTCTGTGATGGTAATATACTCCTTGAAAATCTGATTGAGCTTTTCCAAGTGATTAAAAATTCGAATCAAACTTTCCATCGCTTCATACTTATTCTTTTGTTTGAATTTCTCGGATGAAGTCACAGATGCGATTCTTAAGAAATCGGTGAACTCAAAAACATGCTTTACGTATTGTCCACTCTTCCATCTAAAATTAGAGGCGCGAGCCGTTCTTCTGATCCAACCACCCTCTCCAATATCCACTGTATCTGCTTGCCACTGAATAAACTTATAAGCCAGCTGGGTCAGAGTCTGCTCAATGGTTAAGGTATATAGGTATCTCTCACGCGCAGGATTCTTCCCATCGAAAATAAACTCAATATCGCTAAGAAGAGTTTGAATAAGCTGTTCTCTTTCTTGACGTCCCTCTTCTGGAAGTGCACCGGCGAATTCGCGGGATAGGCCCAATAGGATCTCATCTTGTGATGGTTCGCGGTGAATCGTTGATTGAAAGGATTGAACTAGGCTCTGCTCTTGGTCTTGTGGAAGAGCATCAACCAACCCTCGGTTCAGAATATTTTGCTGAAGATTTACAATCCAGAATAGCTGTTTACCGAGTGCCTTTTCAATGGGATTTGTGCCGTACAGCTCTTTCTTTCCATGACGAGCTTTGAGAAAGAAGAATCGCTTATACCGACTGCCTAAAAAATCCTTTCGCTTTAAACGGGTGAGTTTTGAAATCTTATGTTGCAAGTTCTCTTTTCGTCTTTTCAGTCGTTTATTTTCTGGATCGCGGGATAATTGCTCTTCAATCTTTGAAAGCTCCCGGTAAAGTGGTTTCGACTTCCTATCAAAGAGCTTTATCCACTCGCTTCGTTTGTTTTTGATCGGACCAAACCACGATTTCTTTTGTGGACCTTCTCCATCAAGGATCTCAAGCTCATCCTCATTCAGCTCAATGGGACCTGCGTAAAGTTGAACTCTTTTCTGTGCACGACGAATGGATCTGGAAACAAGCCAATATTTAATCGGCACACCCAATGAACCTGCACCTAGCTTATAACTCCAACTCGGGATTCGAGTTGCGATCTGCAAATGCCTTGTCCCAAATAAAATCACAGCATCAATCACTGTGCAAAGAACATGAACCCCACCCCCGCCCACGGTTTTTGAAAGCACAGTTTCTGCGACTTCGCTGGTGATCTTTGCAACCAAGGCGACGTTACCCAGTCGTGCGCCAATGTCGGCCGTCTCAGTGATGATGTGCTCAGAGGCTTTAGACATAGGGGAAATCAGTTTCGAATTAAAGAAACCTTTTCCGGCCATGTCCTTTGCTTCTTGAAGAAGCTCTTCTTCATCAAACTGAACACAGTTCTCACAATCTCTTTTGACCTCATGATGATATAAATCCACCCAACCTCGAACGAGAGTCCAAAAACCAGAGTTCAGGTAAATTTTGCGTCCGCCGGATTGAATGAATGGAACCATAGGACCTTCTGGCTCGGACAGCTCCGGAGAAAGCTCAATGACTTTGCGAAAAATTTCCAGGCTCAGTTCCAAATTGAATGTGTCGGATGGATGCTCTTCATGGGACCATGACAAGTTTGAGGACAGAATGATGAGGAGAAGAATAATATATTTCATTGTGTATCGAATGCATATAGTTCCACTCGCTATGAATTGAAAAGCAAAGCTTGTGAATGTGATTTAAGTGAAAGTGAAATGATCGTGTAAAATCTTCGCAAGGCTTTCATTGGGTTTTCATCTGTTGCAAGTCCTTGGAAATTAAAAATCATTCCGCTAAAAATCGAGTCTCTTAAATCGAAGGACTCAAAGTGAAAGCTGTCATCTACCTTATTAGCGCTTCATTGTTTTTATTAACGGCCTGCCAGGGACCAGAGCCCTACATGGAACAGCCAAAGAACCGGGTGGATCGCATGACCCGAGTCGAGCGTGCGGACATGGCCCCCAATGAATTGTTTATCGCTGTTTTTAATGGCGATCTTCAAGAGGCGGATCGACTGAGCCAAGGCAATCTGGCTCTTCTCACCGCTCGCAATCAAAAAGAAGGCAACACCCCACTTGGTGTTGCCATGGAGCTGGAAGAAAAAGAAATTGCTGGGCTTTTGTTTCAGCGCATGCCACTCAAATACTTTTTCGAAGGCAACAATCTTGGTGAAAGCACAGTTTTACAAGCTTCACGACTAGGATGGACTTGGATGATTGAGGCTCTCGCCGATCGTTATTATCGAAGTCTTGGTCAGTGGAATGATTATGAGTTCTCGGATTTGGACTTTCCCGATCATATGGGACGAAAAGCGCTTCATGTTGCGCGCTCGGGTCATGTCGCTGAAGTTTTAGAGAATGAATATTACCGGGGATTTTTAGAAGTGCCAGTTTGGCAGTTCACTCATCACACAGACTCTGAAGGAAAGACCTTTCTTCACACAGCTTCAAGAGATTCAAGAAAAGACGTTCTAAGATGGGGAGTTATGCACTTTTGTGGAGTGAACTCCTGGGAGAAGGAAGGCGGCTGGTTCTTTGGAAGCTTAGGGTTTGCCTATGAACGTACGCAAAGAGCTTTTCAGACCTATGTGGGTGGCCTTGGTCTTTCACTCGAGCAAAGATTCAATCAACAGGACGTTTTAGGAAAAACACCCCTTCATTATGTCAGCGACAACCGCGATTATGAAGCACTTCGAATCATCACCAATTGTGAGTGGATTGATTTCAGTCTTGAAGATTCCGAGGGAAATATCTCACTACAGAGCTTTCTTATGAATCTTCCGGAGAACGAAAGTCGCCTTAAAGAAAGTGATCTGAAATTCCTAAGGCTCCTCTCTGAGCAGCGCACTCAGATGAGAAAATGGTTTCGCTCGAAAAATGATTATATCAATCATCAGAATCGACAAGGAAATAGCGCACTTCATTTCGCAGCGAAGCTTGCAGACCCACGCCCCTATCAGATCTTGAGTCAAAGTGGGAATGTGGAGCTATTGAATAAAAATGGAATCAGTGCACTGGAGATCTATAATTCCAGAACAGCCCGATTGAGACGCTATGATCATTAGAGTTTTAATTTTAAGCCTATTGGTTTGGGGCTGCGCTCCCTCTCCGTCGGATAAAAACCGAGGGGACTTAGACGGATTCAAGATCTTCTCTGAGCGCACTCTCACGCAATCATCCAATGAATTAACCGGCTCAGGAAGAATTCAGTTCACTCAACCTCTTCTTGGAACGAACTCAAAAGAGCATTATTTGATTTCTTTTCGAACTCTTTCAAATGAGAACTCAAGATTGATTCTGCACTCTCATTTTTCGGGATTTCAGCTGGATGATGGAGTTCGAATCGAGCTTTCTGTCGTTGACCATGTTTTAAATTTAAGGATTTCAACACCAAGCTATCCGTTTACAAAACCAGTTCCACTTTTTGAGGTTTTTTCTGAAGAAGAGATTTCACTTCGCCTGGATGTGCATGACGAAACCTCATCTGGTGTGCGAGTGATTGTATGGCGTGATCAGCTTTCATTGAAGGATGAGGTGAAACTTCCTCAAAGCCGTATTCATATCGGCAATCATCTATTTGATTCGTTGGAGCAGCAAATGACCTTCTTTAGCCATGGTCGCGGTCTGTTCTGGGGATTGGAAATGGATCAGATTGTGCTTTTAAAGGCTCAAAGGCATCGAGCCTATGTGGATTAAATCTATCATTGTCCTCCTAAGCTTAATCAGTGCTTTTGCGTTTAGTGAAGAGCCGGAAAGCAAAGACTCAAAATTTTCATATTCCGTGTTTTTCGATACGCTCACTAAGGAATCGCGTCTTCAAAGGGCTGAAAACCCGAGGAAGTCGGAGATCCGGGAGCTGAGTCTTGGGCTGAATTATCAGGTGCAAAAAGAGCTTGGTTTTTTTATTGAGCTTTCTGCAGAGGCTTTTGATGACGAATCTGAGTTTTTCATTGCTCAAGCTTTTTTAGATCTGTCATTTGAAGAGGAATACTTTTTTTCGGCGCGAGTGGGTCAGCAGTTTTATCCGGTGGGATGGCTGAATGAAGAGGACAATTACTTTCTTTCTCAGCCTCAGTATTACGATGTCTTGTTCAAAGGCGATAAGGGCATCGATGTGGGCGCTGTTTTAAGGCTTCATGCCTTTAAGGATTTAAGCCTTGTGCTTGAAGGATCGTGTTTTGAGGGCCGAGTGTTTCGCGGCAGTGATCAAAGAAGCGAGAGAGCAGACTCGCATCCTTGTGCCGTGAGTTTGACCTCAAAGACAAAATGGACGGATGCCTACATCACACATTTTCAGCATGATTTGGCATTCTATGATCGAATAAGCGCAAACGGGATTGGTTTTCGCTCACAGCTTCCGATGTATCAGATTTACTCTTTGGGCCTTTGGGGCGAGTTCTGGCGAATCGAATCCACACAAGTCGATGGTCCAAAAAGCCTGATCACTGGTGGATTTATCTATCCTTATTTAGATGTCTGGCGATTTCGTCTTGGTCAGCGCTTTGCTCCCGTTTCGACCAAGGTTTCTTATTCCACACAAGGCAAAGTGGAAAGCCGCATCGAGGATTCGCTTCTTCGCGCGGAATTTCGAATCCTTCCCTCATTAAGACTGATCTATGAGGATCTAAAAGTTCAGCAGAAAAATGGAATCGCTCTTCGAGACGAATGGGCGCTCAGACTTCTTTTTGAGTTATAAGCGACTGGCAAATGGATAAAGTCGGCGAAGCTCATCTGAAAAAGACTCACGAAAGAGATCAATGGCCCGCTTCTCCTCAAATGAGTCCATCTGATGAATCAAAAAATCTTTGATAAACTCTTTTATAATGATTTCATTTTCAGTTTGAGGAATCCAGGAATTCACATAATCCACCAGTTTTTTTCGGTCATTCCCGCTATCTACTGCAATCTCACTGAGAAGAAGTGGCGGCGTATAGGATTCCTGGCGATTATGACTTTCAAGGCCTCGCACATGCTCAATAGCCGATTTCAGCACACCAAAGAATGGAGAGATGCGAATTCGAGTGAATGTGATCAAACGGCCAAGAGATCTTAAATCTGAATTGCTCCAGTCATTCTTGATTCGATAGCCATCGCTGACCTCAGACTCATGAACCAAGACCTTAAGGATGTACAAAGAATCATGGCCATTCAGATCAGGAATCATCCGCCAGCGAATGTCCGAGCGTCTGGAAAATTCAGGCGAGTGGGAGAAAAAATAAAGCTCATTTGGAGAGCTTTCTTTCATGGACTTAAGAAATCCCTCGCTGGTTTGATATTCGGGATCACCCGATGTGAAAGGAAGAATCTTGGCCTTCAGCTGCTGGGTGCAGGTTTTATTTGTAAGATATTTATGGATCGGAATCACCTGGGACGACCAGGCGAAAGAAATCAATGCAAACAAAATCAGCTTCAAAACACTTATCCCCTTTTAAAGAAGTGTTTTGATAGCAGCTCTCAATGCGAGATCAAAGAAAAACTCGCAATTGATAATGAAGTGAATATTTATTTTTTTTACAGTCGCTGAACTTCCGCGTTAAATTTTCTCTCTTCAGCTTCAATGCTTTTCAAGATGTCATCTTTTAATACATTGAGCTCAGCACTCGACCACAGCTCTTTATTTTGTGCCGGATCCACATCTTTGACCCATGCTCGCAAAGTTCGCCAGGATTCAAACTCTTCGCGGTCATCCGCACTTTTTTCGAGTAAGAATTCAATATCTGGATGAGTGGTGGGATCCAACTCACCTTCCATGTAATCCACCCACCACCAATTGCTTTCAGGATTTGAATCACTCATACGTCGACCTCCATCAGTTCGCCCAACCATCCAGTTGAGTGTTGATTGCTTTCATTCATCCAAGACTTTAATAAATCACAAGATTCAAACTTATCCTTCAGCTTCATCAGCGCATGGCGATAGTTCGCTTTGGCTGTGTCATAAGGGCTGTTCATGATCTCTGCGATCTCTTTGAAACTTAAGTCTTCGTAAACTCGAAGGATCAAAGCTTGCTTTTGTTTATCCGGAAGAAGATCAATTTCATTCTTAAGCATTTCGCCAATATCGAGTTGAATAGAAATCTCTTCCGGACCTTGCACTCGTGCACTTCGAGGAGTATCAAATCCAAGAGTTTCACGGTTGTGCTTTCTGACTTTGTTTTTACAAGTGTTGAGCACAACTTGTGTCAGCCAAGATTTAAAACTCGAGCGACCTTCAAAAAGATCGATCTTTCTATAAATCTTGATAAAGGACTCTTGCACAATATCCTCCGCCATAGCTTTGTCCTTTAGGAAGCGATATGCGACTTTCAAAGCGTAGAGTTGGTACTCACCAACTAACTTTGCAAAGTCCTCTTTACTTCCTTGTTTGACTCCTTCTATGAGCTGTTCTTCCGATCTCATAGTCACCACTTGCGACCCCCTTTAAGACCCCATCCTGGTCTCTTGCGGTTAAAAAAAAGGAAGATTTTGTTGAGAATTCTTAAGATGGCTTTCGTCTTCGCCTTCCCGCCCCTGCCTTATGACCATGAGCAAGAAGGAGACCAGCCAAAAGGCGCAACTAGAGCACTTTCCAGATGTTTTTTAAGATTTTCGGTGGCGTTATGACACCGGGAATTAGGTGAGTCTAGGGTCAAGATGCTTCTGTCAAAGGAGTGGTCAGTCATCACCATCGTGAGATGATCTGATTTACCTGAGTTAAGAACATCGTGTACTGAAATGTGGATTTGATTTCATTTAGAGAAGGTTTGACTGAGTGGCTGTGAGAATTCACTGCCGCCGGCGGCAGTGATCAATTGAGAAAAACAGAATTGACCTTAACCTTTACGTCTTTCACAAAAAGTCACTCATCGCCAGGCGGACAACTCAGTCCCGCCCTGTAACCTCTGGACTCGGGAATTCCTTTAACGAACTTACCGTTTAAAAGACGTGCGCACTCCCCTTTTTTAAACTGCCTTCCAAGAAGTTTCACATCGCGGCCAAGGTTTTCAAGAACCCATGGTTCTGCAATTCTTTTTCCATCTTCCGTTATACGATAGTCTGCGGAAACAAAGAGAGTGCCTTTAGGAATATTAATTCCCGGAGCGTAGTCATAATCTTTGGAGAGAGTGCAACGGTCGAATTCTGATGGAAATGATTTATAACGAATTGAATTCGGGATCGACCCCGCACAAGGAACGCCAAAAACCTCGAGCTCCTTATTAGCAGGCAAACTAATTGAAGCCACATTTCCGTATTCGAAATAAACTACGGTACCACTAGAGAATGATAAACCTTTAAGCATAAAGGGCTCAGGAAAGATCACCTTGAATGGATCATCTGGCTTTCGAGGTTGCTGATCGTAAAGATTGAAAAATCTTTTTTCGCTCAAACCAAACTTTGAAAGCACTTTCCTAGCTATCTCATCTGCCTGAATATTAAAATATACCCATCTCCCGCTTGCTGACTCACCTAGTTGATCCTTTGAAATCCCAGTCCAATCACTGAGCATGGCCTTCTTTGGTTTCATATCTTTACTGAAGACTATTTCTTTATCATATTTCAACCCATTAAATTCACAAAATGAATCTACTTTATCGGCTGGATAGTTCGGCATAATTCTAAATCCATCTCCACCCACAGATACAAAAACTTTAACTATTTGGTTGCATCGAATGCCACGAAATACTTGTCCTCCTTTGAACTTAAGCTCTTTCATGTGATTAGGAGTCTGCTCATTGGGAAATAAGAACATCTCCAGTTCGGATTCATTTAAAGGCGGATTAAACCAGTCCGCCAGAACTTCGGGTTTGAATATGAGCTGCGCAAAACAGGGTTGGCTAATAAGAACGAACAGCAATAAATTCCATTTCATTTAAATCTCCTAATTTTCTAGAAGCAGATCGAAGCAGTTTTCGCGTTGTAAAATTGTATCTGGTGATCGCGAAAATGTGATTCGCAAAAAAATTCGCCACTTCTACTCCTCACTTTTAGGCGTAGCAGTTCAAGCAGTGTAATCGCATTTCTAAGTTTAATCTTTTTTAGTTTACATAAGTTAACAAGATCGTGTACTGAAACTTCAGAATGATTCGATTTAGTGACGGTTTGACTTCTGAAACTAGACCGCATTGCAATTTCTAATAAATTAATTCAGCGAGGCATAACTCAAAATCTTTCTCACAAACCATTTGACAGTGGCTTTGATCACTTTTCATAAAAGTCATTCACCTTTGCATTCTATTGAAGAGAGCATCTTAAATAGCCCTGTCATCAACTGTGCAAATACTTTCCGTCAATTACGAGACCGATCCAGCTTTCTTTAAAAACTCGCCTCACAGCTCATTTTAAGGCGAAAAACTGAGCCTTAAAAACCCATGATAAAACCTCTTCAACCATTTCACTGCCACCGGTGGCAGTGAAAATGACGAGTGAGCTTCAAAAAAAGAGAGGACGGCATGAAGATGCTAAGAGACTTATCTAATACAGAACTGACTGAAAAATTAAAATCTCTCATCCAAAAAGAGCGTGAAGTTTTGAACCAAGTGCTTGAACACTTAGAAGAAATGGAAAGACGTCGACTTTACCTGAAACTTGGGTTTTCCTCACTTTTTGAATACTGTTTAGTAGAGCTTGGATACTCGGAAGGTGCTGCTCAAAGAAGAATTTCTTCCATGCGTCTGATTAAAGAAATTCCTCAGGCGAAAGAAAAACTGGAAACTGGTGAGCTTAATCTCACCACATTGAGTATGGCTCAAAGCTTCTTTAAGCGTGAAGAAAAAGAGCAAAGGACCAAATACACTTCAATTGAAAAACACGAGCTTTTGAAAACTCTTGAAGCCAAGTCAAAAAGAGAGGTGGAAAAAGAATTGATTAAAATAAGTCCGCTTTCGGCTCTCCCAAAAGAGAAAGAACGACTGATCACATCAGACAGATTTGAAATCAAATTTACAGTTACACAAAATCAGATGAACAAGCTAAATCGCCTTAAGGAATTGAAACCAAATCTTGTATCCAATCAAGAAGCCTTGGATTGGCTACTCGATCGTGTATTGAAGCAGATCGACCCTATGGAATTCACCAAGTCTAAAGGATCTAAGACGAACAACAGAGTCATGAATAGTAAAAATCAGACCAGAAAAAGTAGAGTGACTAAAAAGAGCGGAGATTCAACACCAAAAGAAATAGACAATGAAACAAATAAACCAATGGATGAGAAGTCGGAAATACGAGTCTGCCCCAAAGACACAAACAAGGTTAAGAAAACCTCTTTAAGAAAATACATCTCAAGATCAAAGAAAGCATTCATCTGGAAAAATGCCAAAGCACAGTGTGAGTATGTAAGCCCGATCACCCAGAAAAGATGCTCCTCAAGATCGAACCTGCAAATCGATCATATTCAACCCATAGGGCTTGGTGGCACTGATGACATCACAAACCTAAGACTTCTATGTCAGCAGCACAATCTGTTTGAAGCCGTTGAAGACTATGGAAGCAAGAAAATGAACTCATATTTGAAACTTTCGCAAAGAACGATGTCGATAGACAGAAATTCCAGGAATTGAAAACATTCAAAGTGGGCGAGAACAGGGCTCACTGCCACCGGCGGCAGTGAGTAAGTAAACCTAAGCGACGCTCTCGATTAAGCGCGGCTTAAGCGCAACGTGCACGCCTTCCACTCTTGAAGGGCGCGACGCATTTCTTTTCGGGCGAGGCGAAGCTCTTTGCGAAGATTTCTAATATGTTCTTCACGAACCTGACAGCGCTTTTCCACGCGGGCTTTACGAAGCTCTAAGTATTCAAGCTTTGCCTTTTCCCAGCGCTTTCCACACTCTTCCCAGCGCTCACGAAGGCTTTGCAGTTGATTCATAAACGCTTCCATACGATCCGGCGCACCCATACGAAGACGCTTTTCAACCATCGCCATCCGGGCCCGTTCAATTTCAAGCTTTGAAATACGATTCAATTTGTCGGCAAGGCCAAGCCATTTTGCAGTGTTGATCATCCACTTGGTTGGATCCCAGTTGTACCACTTCACACCATTGCGGTAATCGGTGTGAAAGAAGTGGTGGAAATTGTGATAACCCTCACCAAATGTAAACAGCGCCATCGCAAAGCTATCTTTCGCTGTGTTTGTGTCTGTGTAAGTTTGTTTACCCACCATATGGCATAAGGAATTAATAAAGAAAGTGACGTGATGTCCGATCACGATTCTTAAAACTCCACCAAATAAAAGGCCACCAAAAGCACTTCCCATAAAGTAGCCAATAATCATTGGAAGGATAAACCCCATGAAAACAGCAATTGGAAAATAGTATTTATCCTGCCACACAACCATTTTGTCTTTTTGCAGATCCATGGTGTAGCGCTTGTAAGAAGGCTCTTCTCTTCGGCCATCATCGGTAAACATCCACGTCAGATGAGCATGCCAAAAGCCTTCATTGATATTGTAAGGATCTTTATCAGTGTCCACAAAGCGATGGTGAATTCTGTGATCGCCTGCCCACTTCAAAATACTTTGTTGAAAAGCCGCTGCGCCAAATAAGACATAGAATAATCTTAACAGCCAGTGAGCTTCATAGGATTTGTGAGAGTAAAGTCTATGATACCCACCTGTGATTGAGATCAGTGATGAGATATAGAAAAATGCGAATAGTAATAAAAACCAAGGGTTGAATGTTTCGCGAGCCAGGTAAATCCACAGCATTGCAGCTGAGATCACCGGGGTTAGGGTCATAAATAAAGTAGGGGTCCAGTCGATTCGTTTAGATTGAGAATTGCTCATGCGTCTCCGTTCGCTTTAATGAGACCACTAGCTTGCAACAGAAACGCAATTTCTTCCACTATTTTTCGAGTGGTAAAGCGCCTTATCGGCTCTATCGTAAATCTCAGTCCAATCCGAATCTGTCGGGTCATAGCCTGCGACTCCAATTGAGATGGTGATTGGAATCTTTTTTCCTTCAAATACAAACTGTTGAGCCTCAATGGTCGCGCGAATCCGCTCAGCCACTTCCTCAGCTTGATTTAAAGCACTTCCGGCCAAGAAAAGACAGAATTCCTCTCCACCCGCTCGCGCAAAAAAGTCATTCCCGCGAATCAGCTTGGTTTTAATCACACTTGAGATCTCTTTTAGGATGTAATCGCCCGCCGGATGTCCGTAAGTGTCATTCACATCTTTAAATTTATCGATGTCAAAAATCAAAAGACTCAAAGGAAAACCAAGTAGAGACGCTCTCTTAAAAAACTCAGGCGCTTTTGCTTCAAGAGCTCCTCGATTGGCAATTTCTGTCAATGCATCCGTCAATGCGCGATCAAACGCTTGAGCAGATGCAACGGTTTCGATACTTCCACGCTCTAAGAACTTAAAAATAATATTTCCGGTTTTGATTTGATCGTTATTTCTGAGTTGAAGAGGCTGAAGCGGCGGAAGAACTTTTCCATTTACAAATGTCTTATTGGTGGACTCCAAATCAATCAGAGAAACATCACCACCCGATAGGACAAGTTTCGCATGAAACTTACTGACGCTTCGATCATCGACAAAAATATTTGCGTTTGGTGATCTTCCAATAATTACGTCTTTATCTTCAATCGGCCATTGTCTTCCCACACTCGCCGCAGGTCCCACCAGTAAAACAAGTGCAGGTGGAGCTTGTCCCGCCTGAGCTAAGCGAAGCTTAAAAGTGTCGCTTGGAAGTATACTGGTTTTATCCGAGACATCCTTGATGTCATCATCTTCATTAGCCATATATTAAGAATAATCGCGAACCCGCAATGACTCAACTTTCTTCGTTCGGCATAGACTTTAGGTACTGACGCGCCAGAACTTTCCCAAGCTCCACTCCCGGCTGGTCAAATGGATTGACCCTCAAGTAAAAACCCATGGCCGCGACGCTCATCTGCCATAACATAAAAAACCCGCCCCAAGTCGAGACTTTTGAGAAATCACCGCTTAAGCGAAGCATAGGAATCCCGCTTTGATCGACCGCACCTGCAAACCCTTCGATCTCAGACTGAAACACATCGCTTAAGGAAAGATTCTTTCTTTGGAACTCCTCTCGATTTGAGAAGCTCTCACCCACCGGAATTGATTTTTTATTTAAACTTTCGTCCTGAAGAAGAAGAACGTTTTTATCACGCTCCCCATCCATCAGCTGTTGGAACAAGGAATGTTGATCTCTAGGCCCACTGCACACCATCGGAGTGCTGACCATCGGCCCACCCTTCTTAGCCAAAGATTCCGACCAGAGCTGCTGCCACCACTGACCAATTGGCCATAGATCTTGAGAGTAGGCCCACATCTGAGTGATCGGAAGTTTGGATTCAAACCCTTCTAGGCCAAATTGAATACAGGTTTGAATCAGATCCAAATCTTTCTTCGCGCTCTGAGCACTATCCAAAAGCTCTTGAGAAGAAAGTCCAATCAGCTCCGAGGGCAAAAGCCCAACAGGAGTGAGTGCTGAAAACCGTCCACCAATCTGAGTTGGAATTTCCAAAACAGGAACATCATTTTGATTCGCCCAGGTTCTCATTGGATTATCGCCAGGACTGCAAATCAATGTGGACTGTCGTTCAAGCGCGATCGATTTAGATTTTGAATATTCAATCAGGCTTGAAAGAAGACTCAATGGCTCTAAAGTGGATCCACTCTTAGAGATAAAGACAAAGTGAGTGCGCTTGATGTCCTTCACTAATTGAAATGTGCGCTGAAAGGATCTGGAGTCCGGGCTATCGAGGAATAAAAGCTGATGCCCACCCGGCTCCCAAAAGTAAGAACTGAGTGAGCTGGGAGTCCAAAAGCTTCCACCAATGCCAACCATAACGGTTTGGTCAAATCGATCACGAATCTCCTTGGCACGGAGTTTCGACGCTTTTGCTGGTGCCTCTAAAAGTGAGAAGTCTGCAAATGGAGAGTTTTCAGCCTGAGAGATCGCCTTTTGAAGATCATCTTGATTGAGCTTGATTTCCGAATTCGGCTTAAAACTTTTAAAGTGAATCATGCGATTGCTACATCCTCTTCAATTCGGTGATAGCCGTGCCACTCCTTCAAGCGACCACGCGGCCTTCCGTCTTCACCATATTCGAAGAGTACATAGCTGAGTTTTGTAATCTTGCCTAGTGACGCGATATCAAGAGACGTTAGGTCTGTCCACGTCCCCGTATTAAAATACTCCTCATTTGGAGCCCACTGGCGATACTGATAAACATGGGTATGTCCAAAGCAAACCGTGTGCACTCGTTCATCCTGAAGAATCCGTCGTGCCGATTCGCTCAAATCTGGAAAAATCGCACTTTCGGCAATGACTTTCAAAATTCTAGAGAGAGGAAAACTCGTTTTGGCGTCATTTCGAAACATCGTTCCCAAAAAGAAAAACACAAGCCGAACAAAGTAAGTCACTGTGAACCAGGTTTCATTGATCAAAGCCCATTTCATCATCTTATTGAAGGGTCGGATTTTATCCACGTGAGGGTGAGCCTGCTTCACCTTCAAAATAAAATCCACAAAGAAGTGGGAGCCAAAAGGAAGATTTAAAATGGGCTCCGGAAGATTCTTCTTTAAGAAAAAACGTCTTGGATCCACACGGTTTGCGGATTCATGCATATGACCGTGCTCGACATGAACGCCATCAAAAAAATAAACCAAGCTCTTATAGTTGATCGATGTTCCCACGGCTTCATTAAGACGAGCGCGAAGGGCTGGCCACATCATCGCCTGATCATGATTGCCGACAATGTATGTGATCGAGTTTCCTTCAACGGCTACGAACTCTCTCAAGGCTTTAAAAAAGTGAGCATGACCGCGCAAGATCCGCTCTAAAATGTCCGCGCAGATGTCTTCTGTTAGAACGGTGAGAAAATGTCCTTTGTAATCGACTTGAAGGAAATTGAGGATATCCCCATTCAGAATCAACTCAACTTCTGTGTTCGCGTACTTTCCGCTGGTGTAATAATGAAGAAACTCTACAAACTTCTCATCGAAATAGAATTCTTCCAAAGAATTGATTTGCCCGTTTTCAAGAATTCGCCCAACACCCAAATGAAGATCACTAACAACGAGTTTGATCTTCTTCTTAGCTGGCGATGTAGACAATGTTTCGACTTTTGTTTTTTCCATAATACATTGCTTGATCCGCGAGTTTAATGAGTTCTTGTGCCGATTTAGCATGATCTGGAAAAACTGATAAACCAATACTCACTGTAAGACTGATGTTTTTCCCATCGATAACGAATTCATGACTTTCAATGGCTCGCCGAATCCTCTCTGCCACTTTTTCGCCGGTCATACGATCTGTGTCAACCAATAGGGCCAAAAACTCGTCTCCACCGTAGCGAAACAGCGGATCATAAGAACGAATTGTGGTTTTAATGATCTTTCCCACCTCAACCAAGAGTTGGGATCCGGTCAGGTGACCATGACCATCATTGACACGCTTGAAATAATCCACGTCTAAAAATAACAGCGAAAATTTCTGATTCTTTCTGTGACAGCGATCGATTTCCTGAGCGAGAACCTGAGGCAAATAACGCTGATTAAATAACGAAGTCAAATCGTCCAAATAAGCCATGTTCTTTGCTTCCAGATGCTCAAGACAAAAGGCAATATGGCGCGAAGATCTTTCGAACAGCTCTTTCGCCTCAATCAGACTTGCTCGCGTGTTCTCGAATGCAATCAATCCTAGGCGCTCCGGCGAATCGGGATGAACAATTGGATAAAATGTATATGTTTGATTGGCGAATGGATTCTGAAGAGTCGTGACGTCTTTGACTTTTAGACCTTGCTCCCAAAACCATAGGCGCTCTTTTTCATCTTCAAGTGGGAAGAGGTAATGATCCATTTGACTTAAGCTATCCACAGCCAGCCAATTGTCCTTAGAAATTCGCGCCAACTGATTGATAAGAGTTTTACTCATCCACACGCAGTTTTTCGAACCAAAATCTTTGGCAAGGGTCTTAAAGAGCGCATCCATGGAAAGCTGAAGATTTAAACTCTTGAATTCCATATCACTTGGCCTTTTTCAGAGGAGATTGCTCCTCTCCTTCCATCATTGAAAGTGCAAGCCTTAAGGCCTTCACGGTTCGCCTTAAAGTGTCCTGGCGCTCTGCAATCTGCTTGTTTAAATCCTGACTCTTCACACGGTAGTTATTCAGCTCGAGATTCAATTGATCAATCTGACGTTTCAGATCTAAAATCATTTCATCTTTACTGCGAATAAGAGCTTTGCTCTCGACTTTACTGAGTTCCAATCGATTTTCGAGTTCTCTTTCACGAACTCGCACGCGTTGAATATTCGTTGAAATTCGAATCTCAAGCTCCGAGTTTTTCTGCTTTAATTCCTCAACCTCTTTGCGTAAGAGATCGCGAGAATTTTTTAAAATTTCTTTTTCCTGATTGGAGGTAGAGACTTCATGCTCTAAACGACGTTCTAAGTCCTCATTCACAGACAAGAGTTCATCTGATTTTCGTCTTAATGTTTCTCCAGCCGCTCCAAGTTCTTCGTTTTCGACACGAAGCCTTTCGATTTCTCTTTCGAGTTCGAGAATTCGATCTTGAGCGATCCTTAGATTTTCACTCTGTGCCAACGCGGCTTCTGGAGAACCTAATGCCGAAGAGCTTCTAAAGCCTTCTGCACGCCCCACAGCTGCACGTGATGGGAAATCTTTTTTCTCTGAAGGTTCATCGTCAGCACTCAGGGATGGGATGGGTTGAGTGCCGTCCTCGAGATCCTCTTCAGAACCAAGTCTTGCGGTAAAATCATCATTTGAATCAATGGGAAATGTTCCAGTGGAGTCGACCAGATCGACTGCTGTACCGTCATGAAGATGATCTTCATCGGAATGGCCACCGTTTAAGGTGTCATCCAGAAGTTCATCCATGAGATCATTAGCTAAAGCGTTCTTTTTAGTATTTCCCATCCTAGGTAAATATCGGAAAAGACGGAAAAATCATTGAGCCATCGAAAACTTTCGCCGCTTGATCTAGACCTTTGGCAAGCCCGAAACCATTTTCGAATAGCTCTCAAGACGAGCTTTGAGCTCTGTTTGAGACACTCGACCAACTCCAGCTACACCAAAGTCCTGAACCGTAAAGCTTGCGAGCAAGCAGCCGTACACACAAGCTCCTTTGAGTTGATCAAAGTTGGGCTTCGATTTCAGGGACGCTAAATATCCAAAAAATCCACCTGCGAATGTGTCACCAGCACCCGTAGGGTCAATCACTTCAGCCACTGGAAAAGCAGGAAGCATAAAGAACTGACCTTCTGAGTAAAGCATAAATCCATACTCACCCCGCTTAACAACCACAGCGCCCACACCCATTTCGGTGATGTTCTTAACTGCTTGAATGGTGTTTTGGCATTTGGTCAGCTGACGGCACTCGCCTTCATTAATGAGGAGCACGTCCACCTTGGAAATTAATTTCTCGAGCTCTTCACGCTTTGAACCAATCCAAAAATTCATGGTGTCTGCACCAACAAATACTTTTGAATTCAATTGCGAAAGAACATCGGATTGAAGTTCTGGATCAATATTAGCTAAGAATATGAATTCGGAGGATTTGTAAGACTCTGGAAGTTCTGGTTTGAAATCTTCAAAGACATTCAAGCGAGTTTCTACAGTGATCGCTTCATTCATATCGCCTTCATATCGACCTTCCCAAAAGAAGGTTTGTCCATCCACTTTCTGAAGGCCTGCAGTATCTACGGAGCGCGCCTCTAAAAGAGCAAGGTCTTCCGCCTTATAATCTTGCCC
>CAZWVK010000015.1:0-34291 GCA_964636785.1 uncultured Pseudobdellovibrionaceae bacterium
ATTCCAATAAATATCAGCTGGCCAAATTTTTCTAGCATTGGACCTCCGAGACCATAAGGATAAAAGACATTATCTAACCTTTCAATTGGCGTCTCGGATCAAACAGGTCCCTCAGACCATCACCCAGCAAATTAAAACCTAAGACGAGGATCATGATCGCGAGGCCCGGAAAAAGACTCACATGAGGGGCCTCGAACAGGACTTTCCGACCACTATTTAGTAGTGCTCCCCATGAGGGGGTGGTTGCAGGTACCCCTAAACCAAGAAAGCTTAATCCAGATTCTGAGATAATTGTTCCGGCCATGGCAAATGTGGCCTGTACGAAGAGGATTCCAAACAAATTGGGCCAAATGTGAAAGATGATCTGTCTTATGGCTCCAGCGCCAAGTGAGCGCGAGGTTAAGACATATTCCTTTTCTTTGAGGTATAAAACTTCACCGCGAACGAGCCTGGCAAAACTGGCCCACCCAGTTAAGCTCATTGCGATAATGAGATTTCGAAGACTGGGTCCGAGCACGGCCACCAGACTTAGGGCTAAGAGAAAGCCTGGAAACGCATAAACAATATCTATAAAGCGCATCAATATAAGATCGATCCAACCACCACGAAACCCAGCAAGGGATCCAATAATCAATCCGATCATTGCACTTATGAATACAACACATCCTGCAACGAGTAGTGAAACTCGCGCTCCATAAACAACCTTTGAAAAGACATCTGAGCCATTTTCATCTGTTCCAAACAAATGAGAAGAGGAAGGGTTCTCTAGGCGCTGACTTAAAATCATTTCGTTTGGGTCCATCGAAGAGACCCAGGGAGCAAAAACAGCCAGAAGAATTAAAACAACCACAATCAATAATCCAAGGCCGACAAATATCTTTGGCATCTTTTTCATCTCAGTTGTCCTCTAAGCGGATGCGAGGGTTGGCGACACCATAAGCAATATCAGTTAAGAAATTCACAGCGACATAGATAAAGGCGATAAACATCACACATCCTTGGACCACCGGATAGTCACGCTGTTGAATGGCGGATAAAAGAAGAGTTCCGATTCCAGGCCAATCAAATATGGTTTCGGTGATGACGGTTCCGGTTAAAAGAGCGCCAAGCTGAAGGCCGACAATTGTTATCACCGGAATAAGAGCGTTTCTTAAAGCGTGAACCATAAACACTTTTCTCTCGCTTAAGCCTTTTGATCGCGCCGTTCGAATAAAATCTTCACCCGTGACTTCAAGCATGGATGCGCGTGAAATTCTTAAGATCACCGCACTCAATGGAATTGCAAGACTTAAACTGGGCAGCACCAAACTATCCCATCCGGATCTTTCGCTGACGGGAAACAAATCAAGCTGCATGGAAAAAACATAAATTAAAAGTGGCGCAAGAAATATAGCGGGAAGGCTGATGCCTAAGATTCCGTATCCCAAGCCGCTAAGATCGGTTAAGGAGTAAGGTTTTGCACCAGCCAATGTTCCAATTGGAAGACCGATCAGAACCGCAAGAAAGACAGCTGTTAAAGCGAGTTCAAATGTAGCGGGGAATCGCTCCATAATCAGTGCGCGCACAGGCTTTCTTGAGCGAAGCGAGTCTCCCATATCTCCTTTAAAAAGACCGCCCCAAAAAGTGAGAAACTGTTTGCCAAGTGGTTCGTTGAGATTCAATTCATTTCGTAGGTTCTCTTTATCTTCAAGGCTTGCCTGATCGCCAAGTATGAGGTCCACGGGATCGCCCGGAATAAAATGAACCAACATAAAGCTCACTGTGCCGACACCAATTAGAACGGGGATAAGCGCCAAGATTCTTTTTAGAGTGTAGCTTATCAAGAAGTAGAATCCTTTTCTTTGGTTGGTTTTTTTTCTGGAGATTGAACAGGAGTCTCACTGTCTTTTGGATGAAGGGCATTTACCTTTCCACTCGGAACTTTGCCAAACAGAAGATTCAATGTTTGATTCGGAACTAAGAAATCTTTGGTCGCCTCAGCCGCGGAAGGCATAAGTCGCGATGAAATATTGTTTTCTGGAGAGGTCGTTCCGAGCACCTCACCTTTTTCATTCATAAAACTAATGAACTGTGAGCCTTTGAATTTATTCAAGATTCTAAAACTGGGTTGTGAAAGATACTCGGTCCTTTCTTTGACCCAAGCTTCTCCGCTATAGGAATTTCCCTCTTCTTCTGCAACAGCACTATAGGAAAACTTTTTATCTACTGAAATTCCTTTCTGTAGCATCAGATAGCCAAGAAAAGAACTTAAGAAAGTCCCTTTTGGAATTTTATGAGCTTCATCTCGTTTCATTTTTCCATCCGTAATAGTGAGTTTCATAACCTCACCTTTAAAGCTGGCATCAATCGTTCTAACCTTATCGCCGCTTTTGGATGTGTATGCGTAACTAATTGGTTCAAATTTATTATTGGAAACAGCCTTAAGACTTTCTTGAATGTCGCCACCGAGTTTATTGGTTTTTAGGAAATAAGCTGTATGAAAAGTCTTTGCTTTATCATCGTATTCATACACTTGAACCATGTATCCAATGGGTTTATCTCCCAGAGTTAAACGGAAGTAACCATCGAAGAGAGTCTGTTTTGACCAAGCGAGGTTTGCGTAAAAGACCAGACTAAAGAATAGGAAAGCGTATCGTTTTAAAACACTCATTCTTTTTATTCTCGGAAAGAGTCGAGTCGGAGTCAAAAAAAATTCCAAATTCAGATAATATGATCATCTATGTTGAGGCTGTTGAGATGTGAAAAGGGTCAATCCGCCATTTTTGTGGCGCTGATGTTCAATGTGCTTTTTGTCTTCTTTGCGATGTCCATCAACGTTGCCATGGTGATTCACGACAAAATCAATCTGCAAAACTCTGTGGATTTAGGTGCGTATTACGCCGCTCAAAAGCAAGCAGAGATCTTAAATGCAATGGCTCATCAAAACTATGCAATCCGACAGTCTTGGAAACTTTTGTCATGGAGATATCGGGTTCTCGGAACAATGGGAACAATCAATCCCAGGCACCCGGCAACACAGGCGAATGGCCCAATGAGCAATTCGCCTTATCGGGTGGCAGAAATTCCAACAATCTGTATGACCTATAAGCCCACATGGGAAGAAGCACCGCCTCGGGAAAACCCCTGCCAAGTTCCAAACTTTTCGATTCCGCCCCTTCCTCAAGTTCGTGTGATTGCCGGTTTTATAGGTGCGAACCACGGTATTGCTGCACTTTCAAGACATCTTCGTGAACTTTATCGAAACCGTTGTGATGAATTGGCCGGATGGAATTGGTGGTTCGGTGCAAGTATTCTGCATGCTTTCCGAGTCGATCAAAGAAATCGCAGACAAGTGATTTATGGGTTGGCGAGTGGACTGAGTGCAAAGAAAGATGACTTCACTGATATTGATGGCGGCTCTGTGCTTGAAGGAGTCCGGCAGACTATTCAGAAGAATCTGACTCATGCGAACCGTTCCAGCCTAGTAAACATTGAACTTTTTAACTCAATGGCTGATGTTCCGGTTCAAAACTGGCTTTCAGATATTTTGATCGCTCCGACGCTATATTATACCGATGTGGATGGGGATTCGGATGGGTGCCGCGCTCTTCCGACACATATTGTTCGCCTTCCGAAAGAAGAAAGATCTAGAAACCTGGCAATGGCTCTCGGTGGTGATGCGCTTGTCCCCTGGATAGAAACGTTAGATGGTTTTATTCCCAATTCTGATTTTCAGTTTTCAATGGGAGTTGAGAAGAATCCATGGGTGATGCCTTATGTGGGCGTGAAAGTAGAAACCAATCCGCGCCAAGTTTTTTATCCTGTCGCCGGGGCATTGAAAACGGTGGCCAGAGCTTTCGCAAAACCTTTTGGTGGAAGAATGGGTCCTTGGCATGGGAACAAGTGGGACCGTGGCGCTCTTAAGTCGGAAGGTAGAGAGACGGATCCACTTTTGCCGCCAAGAATGAACGCAGATGGTTCGGTTTTGAATTCTATCGACCAGAGACGATTGCCAAATTACTCTCGCTATCCGGGTGATACTCTGGGAATGATTGCCAATATGTCACAGAATGCACTTGCGAATTTGGCTTCAATGAGAGGCTCACTTGATTTTTACCGCAACATCAAAGCCGATATTCAGGTTGGCGGACTGAATGATGTATTAGCTTGGGATGGGGTCAATAATAGTGCACCAAGGCTTAGAGACTTCGAGTTGGCAGCAATAGCCCCGGATCTTTATGACATCACTTATTACTCGATTGAACCGAACTTCACTCAGAACTACTGGGAGCGCATCAACGCCAATAAATTTCGATTGGGAATTCCAAGTGATGTTCCTGTGAGGCCTGATCTTGGGCACAATTCAAACATCATTCCTCATTACAATGTCCAACAGCAGATGGCTTCGGGTGGGCCACTTCAAAAACAACAAGCATTTTACTTCGTACGAAATAAAACACATCTATTAACCTCTTGGCTTCCAGGTCCAAGCACCTACAATTACGATGCGCCAATCGACAGCCTTCCATTTGGTCGTTGCGCTCTCGACGATGATGATTTTGAAATTAAAAATCCAGGCTCTTGCATTGCGGGTGGACGCACAGGTTACTCTGTGAAGCTGGTTTCACGGGATTATCTTTTATCAAATCAGATTCAAGCGGGCGGGCCGAATGCGGCTCCAAACGCCATTAATAATCCACCGCCATCAGGATGGTAGAATCTTAAGCTGATTTCTCATCGGCAGGTCGAACTTCTTTAAAGCATTTATTAGGTTGGTCGACATGTTTGCGAATGAAGTCTTGAGTCTGTTTTTCAAAGAAGACTGAAGAGCTGAAGTTTGTATACGGATCATACGGAAGTCCATCGACAGGAAGGCCGTTTTCGTCAATGCGATTGGAAGACATGGAGGTAGGAACTCCAATAAGAAGGAGCTCCTGATCTTGATTGATAAGTTGCGCGGATCCAGAGCTTCCACGTCCGATATCCAGATCGGACCTTCCTTCGAAGGAACCTAGCGCTCCATCAAACTGACTGATCGAAAACGTTCGATCCGTAGCGATTTTCTCTCCGTTTTTATCGCGATAATTATGGCTGACGTTTGCAGCGACACTCACAAAAGGCCTATTGAGAAGAGCCGCAAAACTTCTGACCGTTCCAATTTTTATAGGCTTTCGTTTGGAAGGCTCTTCTAATTTCACAATCGCAATATCTGGTTTCGAATAGGATTTCGCACAGACATCATCCACCATCAGCTGATTTTTTTTAGGTGTAGCAATAAACTCATGATCGGGATTGTTTCCATCCGGACGAGTGACACATGTGATTTCGCTACCGGGCGTAGAATCACAGAATGGCTCTTTGAAGCTATGAGAATTCACAAGCAGGGTCCGCTGATCACAGACCAAAACGCCATTGAATGAAGTTCGATAATTTTTGCCATCCTTTTGATAATAACATTCGATGGCCACCACGCCGGATGCACTTTGGGCGATTTCATTTTTGCCAAGAAGTTGCTGAGCTACGAGATTTTCTGGGTTACTAAACTCCTCTTGAGGCTTTCTGGTATCTTCGCCTTTAATGGCAATAGGAATCGCACTTAGGCTCGCAACATTTCTTTTCAGTCCGGATAAGTTTCCACACATCAAAGCTGCAGCCTGTGAAGACTCACTGCTTGCAAGTACGAGGACCAAAATCGCGAAATAAATTAGATTTGATTTGTGCAGCATGACCTATTTTCGGAAAATTTAGTTCGAAGGTTAATGAAATGGAGGGTTTTTCCGTCTCAAATTGAGACAAATTCATAAATCCAGGCCAAAGGTCTTAAGTTTCAAAATGATATTTCCGATGTAAGGGGATGCGGTTTTCTCTACCTATGATGGTTTTTATATTAGGTTTGGGCGGCTTTCTATCTTTAGATTTTGCTTATGGATGGACTGAGTATGAAGTCTATATCGATGATCAATGCGCGAAAGATTTGAAAACCTGCAACGACGGATGTGTGCAGAATTATATGAGAGCTTTAGATAGCTGTCAGAAGAATCCAAGTAGTGATTTTGTAGCCCAGTGTCGAGATCGGGTTGGGGTGGAGAATTCCATTAGCTGCGCCTCAAACAAGTGCATGCAGACCAGGTACAATTACCCCGATGGGATGAGCACGAATATAGCTCAGCAGTGTCAGATTGATTGTCATATAAAAGAATCCTGCGCCAAGCAAAGAGAAGCTGTAAAAGCATTTGACGTTTCCGCGCCAGGGGAAGAAGTGGTTGGACCCGTGCCGGTTCAGAGGCGCCAACCCACTCCCGCTTCGGATCCGCTGGATCCTAGCAAGGTTCCAATTCCACAAGCTCGTCCCAATACTCCGAAGCCACAGCAAGGTCCCCCGGCTCCACAGCAACAGGTCCAACAACAACCGCCTCAGCATCAGCCACCGCCATCTCCCTCAACATCAACATCTACAGCGCAGTGGCCGCAAGAATCTTCAAACGATATTCAGCAGTGTACAGGATATCAGTCTCAAGCCAGTCTTTGTTGCAACAAACCTGAAAGTTGCAGCTCAGAACTAAGTTCGAATCAAAAAGACAGCTATTTGCAGGCCGCAAGAATAGCGGAATCTCGAGGAGATATTACTGGTTTACAGCAGGCTTGTCGTCAGTCAAAGATGGCTAGTCTTTCAAGCAGCAATGTGAACACCGGCTTTGCAAATATCTGCTTTTCAAAACACAGTGCTTGTTCTCAAAGCTGTGGATCGCATCTCGCAAAATGGCAAAACCGATTGAACAATTGTTCAGGCGACTGTGATAGATCTCTTGTTGAGCAAACGATCAGCTCTCTTCAAGGTAAACGTCAACAGTGTCAAGGTTATGCGAATCTTGAATCTCGGATTCGCTCTCAAGTTTATGCCTCCGCCGATGATGCGGCGATGTCAAGGCTTTGTGAGAAACATACAAGCTATGAACTCTCAAGTGATGATAATCGAAGCCGAGACCGAGACGGTGGTGGACTTGGTTTCGACCCGAGCAGTTTAGGTGGAGGCAATCCCCCTTCACAAAAGGCACTTGAAAGAGAAGAAGTAAAAAAGGAAATGGAAGTTTGTAAGGCCAATCCAAACGCTCCGGGCTGCTACACAGCGCCAATGTTTGAGGGTGAGTCCGTCGTCTCAAACATGAATGCACAAACAAATCCTTCTGTAGGCGTGGACGACTTCAATGTCGCGGCGAGCGAGCATAGTAAGGATGGTTTTGGAACAACATTTGATGGCAACAGTTCAGCAAATATTCAAATGGCAGCGGCAAGAGGTCACGCCATCCCGAATGGCGGTGGTGGCTTTGGTGGCGGCCAACTCAACCAGCCATCCGGTGGTTCAGATCTTCCGGCCATGCTTGGAAGTGGAGTCAATCCAAACATTCTTCAAGAAGGCACAGTGGGCGGCAGTGGATATTCGCAAAGCTATCAGCGAAATTCCGGCAGTGGTTTTGAATTTCGAAGTCAATTTGGCAGCTTTGGAAGCCAAGAGAATTCAAATGTTCAATCCAAGAACTATAAAGGTCTCGACCTTAAGAAGTTCTTACCGGGCGGGGATAAGGATCCTAGACGAGACCTCGCCGGAGTTTCGGAATTTTACCCAGATATAGGTCCGAAACATATCGATTTTTTCCAGCGCGTTTCCTCAAGATTGCAAACCCTTTGTAAACTGAAAAGGCTACTGGATTGCCAGTGAGGTGAAAATGAGACCAGCAAATTATATCCTATCTATTGTATTGATGTTTACTCCCGCGCTGGGGTGGACAGACAACTCTGTTCTTACAGATGCAGCGACTGCGGCTATGCATAGCGCAGTTGTTCATACAGGTGCACAAGCAACTCAACCTGTTGCAACAACGACGGCGACGACCACATCTTCAACATCCACAACCTCCACAAATTCATCGACTCAAGCAAGTCCCGCCACTCGTGGAGAAACAGCAGCGCAGACTTCAATCAACCAAGCGGCAGACACTGGTCGGCGATCACAAAACGCCGGAATGATGATGAACATCATCGCGGCTGCAGGTTTGTTTGCAGCTTGTGCTGCTTCTACACCACCACGTATGGAACTATGTGCGATGGGCGCACTGGCTGCCGCTCAAGCCGCCAATCAAGGTGCTGCTGCGAACCAATCCGACTTGGCCTTTGATGCCAGTGAATTTCAGCCAGGGGATTATACTTATAATCCAGGAGGAGATGGCAGCACAGTGGATCCCGCTTCGGTGGATGGATCTGGAACGGCTGTGTTTAGCAATCCTCATATTAAAGAAGGAATGGGAATGTTGACCGAGGCCGGATATAAGGTTTCACAAGAAGGTATAACCCTTCCAGATGGAACTTTTGTTCCAGCGTCTTCATTCTCTTCACCAGAAGCCATGGCCGCAGCCGGTCTTGATCCGAGTGCGGCCGGCGACGTTCTTGCGGCTGTCAATTCAGAGCTTCAAAAGCTCAGCGAGGCAAGTGTGGCCAGTATGGGAGTTGATGGCGGACCTGGAGGCGGCGGTGCTAGTAGTGGTGCAGGATCCGTTGATTTTGGTGATTTAGATTCCTTTGCACTTCCGCAACTGAAAAATCCTTTTGATAAAAAGGTGGACGAGAAAAAGCTTCTTGCGGGTAAGTCTTTAATGGTTAATGGCGAGCCTATTGGTGTTAAGGGCGATAATATTTTCGATATGGTCCATCGTGCGTATCAGAAAAAACGTGGGAAGAATATTTTTCTTGAGACTGCGAAGAATCCAGCACGGCTTCCAGCCAGCTTAACCAGCGGGGATAAATTATGAGAGTGAAAAAGATCAGTGTGCTTATTGCGCTGATTTTTCCTTTGTCGCTCTTTGCTCAAGAGCCAGGGGGTCAAATTGACCCCCAAGCACAGCCAAGTGGCGGCAACTATCAGGCTGAATATCAAGCGGACTTAAGGGCCTGTCAGACGAAAAAAGGGCGGGCCGAAACCTGCTGTAATGATCCTATGCAATGTGCCTCTGGTATGAGTCCCGAGCAGCAAGCTCAGCTTATGCAGCTTGTAGGAATGGGTGCCATGGCTGGAATGGCTTTTATGAACTCTGGTGATGCGGGGATAAGCCCAGAAGGATTAGCTGGTATCTGCGCGATGATGGGCTCACTGGGTAGTGCAGGATCGGGAGTCAATGAAGGGGCTGCAAAAGTTTGTAGTGATACTCAAAGTGAATGCTCAAATGCTTGTTCTCCACTTGCGCAGAAGTGGAGTGAGCGTCTCAATTCTTGCACTTCAGATCCGAACTGTGCAGATGGTGAATTTTTAAATATGGCTCAGCAAAGTTTTGTAAGTCACGCAATGGCTTGCGACAGCCTATCTGTAAATATTGATGCCATGAAGAGCCAGGCTAAGAACACGGGTGGCGCGGAGCAAATGGGGCAGCTCTGCGCTGCGATGGCGTCCATGCTTCCTAAAAAAGAAGAAGAAGAGCAGGCTCAGCCAGCCGCTGTTGTCGTCGATTGTAATCTTCCTGAAAATGCGACCAACCCATTATGTATCGATTGTAAAGCGGACCCGACCAATAAAGCCTGCGGTAAACCAGTGGCGAGCAAAGGACCCGGCGTCGGATTTTCGGGAGGGGGCGGGATTGGCGCAAACGATTTCAACACCGGAGCTGGTTATGATGGAATCAATCAAAATCCTCAATTTGAAAGATTTCAACCAAAGCCCAATCAGTCTGGAACTGTCAGTGGACAAGGTGGCGGAATTCTAGGTGGTGGTAATGATGGGGGTGGTTTTGGTCTTGATCCTCAGCCAGATGGTGAGGGCGGTGGATATAATACCGACATCTTAAATGGCCTTGGTGGTGGCTCTGGCGGTTCATCGGTCGCCTCTATGGGAGTGGATTCGAGCGGTGGCTTTTCCGGTTATGGTGGGGGCGGCCAACCAGCAGAGGAAATTCCATATGAAGGAATGGATCTTAAAAAGTTTTTGCCGGATGGTGCACTTGATCCCAATCGCCGCTTAGCAAGCACATTGGTGAGCGCAGGCGAGATCAATGACAAAAACGCCAATATCTTTGAGAAAATCTCTCAACGAATGAAAGCCGTATGTAATACAAAACGGCTGAAAGACTGTCAGTAATCGATCAGCGAGCCGTCATTTAAAAGTGCTTTGTTGAGGTGACCCCAATAGATGCCATCAAGAACCTTGGGAACTTCATCTTGCATCTGATAAAGACTGCTTGCGCCTTTCACTTCAATTTTAAAATCATTTTCGTTCACTTTGGTTTTCCGGTCGACGAGTAAAACCTCATTGCTGGGATTGTGAAAACAAGAAGCTTTTACGCTTTGCGAGCGAAAGATATTATCTCTTTGATAATTGCGCCAGCCGGGTTGAAAGCGGTCGAGTACATCGATCAGATTCCACTGCGTTTGGTTTGTTCTAATTAGATTCAATAAAGATTTATGTGCTTCTAAAAGGCCATTTAAATTGCCGGTCTCAAAAAACATCAGCTCCGGGCTTTCATAGATTTGCACATCTTCGCCCTTTTTCACGGCTGGAATTAAAACATCAGTAAAAATATTCCTGGAATCTTTATTCAAATATTCATAAATCTTCGGAGAGAGTAATATGATCGAGGCATAATGTAGCGCTTTCGCATCCGCCTGGGGACTTTGGATCCCAATCCCCAAAAGACGATGAGCCGAATCTTTCCACACTCCTGAAAAGTGCACGCCAGCTCCGTTCATAGGCATGGCCAGGATCGTGGCCAAAGATTGCTTTTGAACATGACGTTCATTCAGTTCGACCAGAACTTTTGAGTTTTTGGTTAGCACCAACCCATCACCATTAGCGAGGAGTATACTTCGCGAATCATCTTTAGAATGTGTTTGTAGGTGAAGTAAAGGCCCAGCACTTCCAAGAAGCTCCGGCTCGTTATGAAAATAAATGGGATAACTCGTTTGAGCATGAGTATGAAAGCTGTTCTTTACAGATTCGCCTAAGTGATGAAGATTCACGTGGAGCTCTTCAAGGCTCAAGCTTTCCAAAAGGGCGAGCGGATAAGACCAAATTGGAATATTTAAAATCGGCACGGCTGGCTTTGCGACTGTCTCTGTGAGCGGTCTTAGCCGTTGGCCTTCTCCAGCGCAAAGAATTAAAGCTCGCATAGCTCTTCGTAGTTTCTCTCTGTTAAGCCCTCATTGCTGATGATGTGAGCGAGAGTTTTGTATTCGGGGTAATCGCGAAGCTCACTTTCAACGGTTCTTAGGGTAGGCAGCAAATACTTTAAATAGCGGGTGTCTTTTCGTGTCTGGTAAAAGCTCGCGAAGCTCCCACAGGCTTTGAAGCAGCGTTGAATCACTTGCAGACTTAAAATATTTGAAAAGGTCTCTCCTTCACACTCCTTGCGATCACCTTCCGGCAATTGACTGATGTAATAATCAAGAAGCAGGCTTTTCATTTCGTGATTCAAATCGACATATGAGTCATAAAGCAAGCTGACCAAATCGTATTGCCTTGGACCTTTCCTTGCGTCTTGAAAATCAATAATGAAAGTGCGTCCAAGCTTAAGCATGACATTTCTAGAGTGAAAATCACGGTGGCATACAACTTTCTTCTCGCTGGCGAGTTTCTCCGCAAGATCGACAAAGATAGTATTGAGCTCAGCAGAGACCTGGGGTGAAAGTTTGATTTCGCAAAGCCCTTCAAGCAAATGAGTTTTCGCGTAATTCAGCTCCCAAATGAATTTTTCCGCATCAAATTCCACTGTTTGGCAAATGGGTGGTGGATTTATCGCATTAGAACCGCTCGTGTGAATCTTAACAAGCTCATCCATTGTTTTCTTATAAAATGGAAGTGCAAGGGATTGATCCTGATTCTCCCAAAATTTTCTTTCTAATGTGAGATCTCCAAGATCTTCCAAAAGAACCAAGCCCTTCTTTCCGTCCACTCCAAAAATCTTGGGTACTAGAATCCCACATTTTTCAAAGTGCTTCTGAATATTTAAAAAGGGATAACGTTCAATATCCTCAAAGGGATCCCATACCATCAGAGCCCATGAGGAGTCGTCGCAAATGACTCGATAATATTTTCTTGAACTGGCGTCGCCTGCCAGACGGTGTACTTCAAAATTGCAATTGAGGTGAGATTTTAGGAATTCATTTTCCTGTGCATTTAGTTCCATCTCTAAATGCTTACAAATTTAAGACAGGCTTTCAAGAAAGAGTTTAAAGAATCCAAGTTCCAAATACTCTTTCACCGGGCGTTGTAGACGAAAGTGAGCCTGAGAAAGAATATTCAATAATTCAGATTTGATTGTTTCTCTCGATTTCAATTCGCCATATCCAAGGTCTGTCGCTGCTATAATCAGTGGCGGCTGAGTGGAGCTGAGACTTTCAATCAGCTGATCTTGCTGAGAATCATTTAAAGCTTCTACATTTGGAGTAAAAACGGTCGCATCTTCAAGTCCTAAAAGATTGGAGTTCCATAGACTTTGAACCTCATTGAGATCAATGAATATGGATCTTGAAGTGCGCGAATGAATTTCAAATGCGAGCTTTTTTCGATCAAATGCAGTTGAGCCTTCAATCAGGCAAGGTGTATTCACGACGAATCTTTTTTCAAAAATCTTAATTCTCGGTGTGATCTGAGATCTTTCATTTCGGTTGGGGAAAGGAACAAGATTCGATTTTGGGTTCAGTGCAAGCTTTAAGGTTTCTTCCTGGCGGAGCAATCCTTCGATATGGCTTCCCTGGCCTTCGAAGGCTTGAATCAGCTCTTCCATATCCAGTTGCCGGGCTTCATTACCTAGGATTTCTTTACATAAACGAAGGACCTTTGCCCTTCGGACCAACTCCGTGCTCATGCAGCTCCACTCTCGTCTTCATTTGTTTGTAAATATATGAATACAAAGGGTGTGCCGGAAAACGGCATTCCATTATATAAATTGCAAGTTATTGGAATAACTAGATAAATAAAAAACAAAAGCCCCCACGATGAAGTGAGGGCTTGCTCATATAGTTTCTAATTTGTGGTCAGTGAATGAAGTTTCTACTTAGTCATTCGACGTTTATCGAGACCGTATTTCTCCACTTTCATGATGAGGCCGGCGCGACTGATTCCCAATTCCTTAGCGAGTTTGGATTTATTCCAGCCTGTGCGGCGAAGTCCTTCTTTGATCATTTCGCGCTCTAGATCTTCAAGAGCATCTTTGAGCTTTCCATGGACGCGGGCTCCTTGAACTTTTGCGCTTTGGCCCTCTTCCAAAATTTTTGGCGAAAGCATTTCTGCCATAATTTTGGTTTCTTGTCCTGAAAGAACAATTAAACGCTCCATTTCGTTTTGAAGTTCTCTTACGTTTCCTGGCCACTGATAGTCATAAAGCTTCTCGAGGGCTCGTTTTGTAAGAGTGCGCTTTTCTGCACCATCACCAAACTGAGCAGTTGTTGATTTATTCAAAAAGAACTCAGCAAGAAGAGGAATATCCTCTTTGCGCTCACGAAGAGATGGAACGCTGATATTGATCACATTTAAACGATAATAAAGGTCTTCTCTAAACAGACCTTCTTCAACCATCTCTTTGAGGTTTCGGTTTGTCGCTGCGATGATTCGAACATCCACTCTTCTTGAATCCACAGCTCCAACCGGAAGAAAGGTTCCTTCTTGTAGAACTCTTAGAAGCTTTACTTGCATAGTTGGAGAGGTGTCACCAATTTCATCAAGAAAGAAGGTTCCTTTGTCGGCCATTTCAAACAATCCTTTTTTATCGCGAATAGCGCCAGTGAAGGATCCTTTAACGTGACCAAAGAGTTCCGATTCCAAAAGGTTGTCGTTAAAAGCAGAGCAGTTTTGAATCACAAATGGGCGATCTTTTCTATTGGAGTTGTAATGAATCGCTTTTGCGATCAATTCTTTTCCAGTTCCGTTTTCACCCTGAATTAAAACGGTCGAGTCAGCCCCTTTGATTTTATCAAGAAGACTGTAGAGCGTTTGCATGGGCTTGGATTTACCAATCATATTGTCGTATTTATAACGGCTTCCAAGTTCCTTATTGAGTTCCTTGATGCGGTCTTCACGACTAGTGATCTCCAAGTGAAGAGTCACAACCTCTTGTGCAACCAAATCAACAAGTTCAATAAAATGCTCGCGGTCTTGATCTTCAATAAATGAAATTTTAGAGATGGCCTTGTCGATCGTCTCACCAGACGCACCAAATATCGCTAAACGTTCGCGAATCTCAGAGATACGCCCAGTCTGATGACGATCTTTTAGAAAACCCATCGCCACAACCGTCCCCATATAATCATTTTCAATCATGATTGGTACTACGGCGATATCGAATCCAGCTGTGTCCCACTTTCTGATTGAATAGCGATTCTCAGATGTTCGTAAATCATCAACAGCCTTCGTTACACTTTCTGCCAGGCTATCAATGGCAGTTTCCTTTGATAAAAAGGTCTTCACAGCAGGGTTTGAAATCTTGGAGATATCGGGAACGCCTCTCAGTCGGCCTTTGTCATCCGTAAAAACAACATCGATGTGCCACCATGATCCGAGAATCTGTTTCAGTTTTCGAATTACATGTATATGTTCAAACTCGTCCCAATTGATCATTTCGATGACTCCTTTATCAAAGTGACTATTTTATTATCGTCGAATTTTTGAACAACTTTACAGGACCTCGACTGAAGTACTGTCGAATCTGTGATAAAGTCTAGGGCCATTTCTTAAGCGACTTTGTCGGAAGTTAGGACTTGCTTCAGGACATTCAATATCTGCTTTTCATCATATTTAATGATGTAATTTCCGAGTCCTTCGTTCTGAATATCGCGAATGAGACTCTCGTTGGAAAGGCTCGAATTGAAAATCACAGGAATGTCTTGGCCACCGGTTAGTTTTTTAAGCTCTCGCACAAAGCTCACTCCATTTCGAATTGGCATCTCGATATCCGTAAAGACCAAATCAAAATATGAGGGATGCTCTTTGAATTTTTGCAATGCTGATTCGCCGTCAGGTACTAGCGTGACTTCGAACCCAAAAGATTCAAACAGGGCTTTTGCCTTTTTCCTAAATAGTGCGGAATCCTCAGCGACCAGCACCTTTTTACCCTTGAAATCCGTAATACCTGTAGGAGAAACCGTTGATTTCTCGATAACTCCGCCGTTGAGTTCCGCAAGGATGGCTTCGATATCCAGAAGATAAAACAACTGATTTTGCTGCATCAACATTCCATTGATAAATCCCTTTTTAACTAGGCCCATAGTTTCAGGTGATGGCAGATAGTCCGTATTTTTCGGATCCAGAATTCGACCCATTTGACCAGCGAGAACTCCGATGTGGTAACCCTGAAGGTCCAACACAATCACTTTGTGAGAGCTCCAGTCCCTCTCCCGCGACTCAATCGCCTCCTCTTTTGTCCACTTTCCGTCAGCTAGGATAAATTCCAATGAAAGAATGGGAAGCGTGAGATCTCTGAGGCGTTGGATTCCTACAAAAGGGTGATACACAGGGGGTAAGAGATGGAAAGAAGTTGCTTCTAGAACTTCTTTCACCTTCTGTACATTGAATACAAAAGTACAAGGACTGTACTCGCCGGTCTCGAGCTCAAAGGATAGAAAGTAATCGAGGTTGTTGAGCGCTTTTTGTTTACTCATGATGATAATTCCTGAACTGAGTTAAAAAAATCATCGGTTAGCTGCCGAAATATCTGGTTCTCAATCTCGACCTGATCACCCAATGCTAATTTTTCTGCATCGATTATCACCTTCCGAACGTTTTCAACGGGAGCGGCAAAAGATCCGTGATTAGATCTGAAGATGACAATCTTTCCATGAGTGATCTGGATTGCATCCCCTTTTTTATAAGGGAAGAGGAGCTTTCTTAAGCAAAGCACAGGAATAATCTCTCCTCTTAGGTTAAGAATGCCAATGTGCACTTCGTGCTGTTCGGGGTATGCCACTATTTCTTGCATCTCGATGACCTCAATGACATGAGCGAAATTGGCGACACATGAGAAATCCGCACATTCCATTGCAAGAAACGGCTCCTTATGGAGCTCGACGGAGTCATTCTTAAGATCATTTTGCCCGTTAATTATAGAATTAAGCCACTGAGACATGGGAAGCTACTCCATTAGAGTTCTTTGATTTCAAATACTGAATCACCTTCGATGTCGAAAATAAGAAAATCGGTCGACCATCTGCTAAAATCGAAACTCCGCTTACATAAGGCAATCCGTATGTCAGTGGCGGTGGTGGTTTAGAGACAATCTCTTGATTGTGACTGATAGTACTAACAATGAGAGCAGAAGCTTCTTTTGTGATTGGATCAGAGACAATCAAAACAGGAATTTCACGCTTCAGAATATTTAGCTTATTTGAATTATTTTGCGCAAGGATCTTGGTGAGATCAATGACCTTAAGAGGTCTGTCGCGATAAACAAAAAACTCTTCATCGCCATTGCAGCGAATTTCTTCGTGACTGACAGAGAACGCCTCAATGATTTCTGAATTAGGAACGGCACAAAACCAATTATTGATCGAACAGATCAGACAGTTCATAACGGAGACGCTGGACGGAATCTTGATCTGAAAAGAGCTTCCTTTGTTCGGCACAGAATGAACTTCAATTGTGCCAGATAGAGTTCCACTTTGAGATTTAACAGCATCCATTCCAACGCCGCGTCCACTTATATCGCTTACTTTCTGCGCCGTTGAGAAGCCGGACTCGAAGATTACATTCAAGATCTGTGAGTCATCCCAGTCCTTCACATGATGAAGTCCTTTTTCAAAAGCCTTCTCGCGAAGAACTTTTGGATCTATACCGCCACCATCGTCTTTCACCGTTATCAGAGCCTCAGTTCCCTGAAATTCTGCACTCAGTTGAATGACCCCCGCTTTATCTTTTCCTTTCTCCATACGTGAATTCTTGGACTCAATTCCATGGTCCATAGCATTTCGAATGAGATGAATAAGGGGGTCGGCGAGTGAATCAACAATTTTTTTATCGAGCTCCAGTGATTCGCCCTTTGCCACAAATTCAATTTCTTTCTCTGACTGCTGGAAATTATACTGCTGAACGACCCGTCCCATTCTTTCAAATACTCCGGAAATGGGAACCATTCTTAGAGACATGACTTGAGATTCAAGCTCACCAATTGTTCGTCTGAGTGAAGAATCCAGGGTTTCCCAGGTGCGAAGTAGGGACGGATCTTTGCGTAGATGATCATGGCTTTGTTCAATCAAATAGCTCAATTGATTGCGAGACATGAAAATTTCCCAGACACTACTAAGAACCTGATCTATGCGGGTGAGTGGAACTCGAACATAAGATTCCATCGATTTCTGCGGCGTGCTTTCTGCTTTTAGTTCGTCTATTTTTAGCTCATCAACCTTTTCTTCTACAGGCTTAAGCGGCGCACTTTCTTCTTCGGGTTGAAAAAAGCTATCTAGCTCTTCTTGAATCGCACTGAACTCGTCTTCTAGAGAGGATTCGGAATCCGTTATCTCAGTGCGCGTTGTATCTCTGAAAAATTCTAATGGAAGATTTTGTGGACTCTGAATTTTTCGACATTCTTCAATGAGACTTTCCAGCTGAGGCACTTGAGATTGAAACCATAGAAAGAAATGACTACCAAGACCGGACTTCTTTTCTGCCTCCACTTTGGTTTCCAAAGCATGAAGGGCCTCGGTTGCCTCAGTCATTTGGAAAACCCCAAAGCCTCCCTTTAGGGTATGGAGAACTCGTAAGGCAGATTTGAGTGCTTCGCTATCTTGAGGAGCCTTGATTAGAATCTCCAGAGAGCGGTAAAGCTCTGTGACATTCTCTTCAGCTTCTAATAGAAATTCGATAAATAGATCATTCATAGCTATACAAAATTACGCGGCTTTATTTGAATCATTTTGAAAAAGAGTGCCCATCTTAGAGAATTCCTCAACTATACCTTTCAAGCGCTTGCAGGCCGTGTCGACAGCTTCAATAGAGTGCTGTGAGCGCTCAGACAATCGCCCGACCTCGTCTGCAACCACGGCAAAACCTTTTCCGGCATGGCCGGCTCTTGCCGCTTCAATGGATGCATTTAATGCCAAAAGGTCTGTTTTATTTGAAATGTCCCTGACGACTCCAACCATTTGTTCGATTTCGAGAACAGATTTTTGAAGGTCATCAATGTAGGTTTTAAAATCGCTCATAATTTGTCCTTTCGTCTAAGCAGACAGTCGGCCGACTTGAAATTCTTCGAACCAGTTTAAAAATTTATTCACATCTTTTCCTTGAAATAGGCTTCCATGTTGGGGGCATAAAAGATCAATATCTAGCTTTGATATCCTTCTGCACCAATCCCGCTTGGCTTCGTTAGATGGCATCCAACGACGATGAAAGGTCTCCATATGTCTTTTGTGTTCATTGAAATCTTTCACGAAAATGTCCGAACCTGGAGGAACAAGAGCAGATCCGATATCACCGGAAAAAAGAATTTTGGCTTTTGCATCATAAAGATTAAAATTTCCAGAAGAATGCAGATAATGAGCTGGGATCAGCGTGAGTTTATGATCGCAAATCTGAATGGTTCTCCCTTCGTCTTCAATAGTGATAAAATTCTTAACAAACTCATAACCGAAGTGGGCAACAAAATCAGACCATAGCCAAGAAAGATAGACTTTTGCATGTGGTGCCAATTCCATCCATAGCGGAAGGGAACTCATGATATCCGGGTCCTGATGACTACATAGAAAGCCATCGATATTCTCAACAGATACAAATTCAGAGATCTTACTCAATACCGCCGGAAAAATCTCGGTTCCACCGGGATCAGTTAAGAAAGCTTTGCCATTACTTAAAATGACATACTGATTGGTGTCGATGACTTGTTCGACCTTTTTTGGATCTCGCCCGAAATAGATCCACTGTGTTTTTCCATCATCATATAAAACTTTATGCTGCATTCTTTAAATCTCCTGATGCTTTCATTAAGTCATTTCTAATTTGTTTGCAGTCGTCTACCAGATGTTTATAAATTCCACCTTGTTCTTTTAATTTCTCACTAGATTTGGAAACATCGTCAGCGATTGAAAAGAAAAACATCTCCTCATCTTCTCCTGAAAGACTGGCCTCCATTTTGAGGTTGACGGAAAGGTTCCAAAGCTTACGGCACTGTTGAATAAGGTGGTCATTGATTAGGATGATTTGACTGCAGCGCTCTTCTATTTTGTCTACATTGAGGTATATAATCTGATCGATTCGTTCTACAGCATCGACTAGAACATAGTCATTTTGTCCGCAACCTAGCTCGCGAGCCTCGAGGATTTTTTTTCTTTGATGGTATCTTTTCATACAATCGAGACTAAGGTTAGAAATCTCGGTTCCTAAGGATTTGATATGTTGAAGTTCGGCTTCCATCGCTTTAGAACTGCGTGCAATTTGCTTTGCAATTTCATTGAAGGCTCTTTTTCCAGTTTCGACATGACTGGATAGAATTCCGGATCTAAGTGATACTCTATAGATATCGTTAATAGTAAGCTCTACAAAAGTTGTATTCTCTCGTATCTTATTGCATACGATAAAAAGTTTGCGAATATCATCGCGTGAACCGTTTGAAAATAGAGTTTGATTTTTCATCGAATGGCCCTTCGGAAAAAATGCTGATCAAGTAAAGAGCTTTGACGAATTAAAACAATTTTTCTTAATAGATTTGAGAAATCTGGACGATTCCCCAGTATTCTTTTTATAAACAAGCCGATAAGTAGTGTATGGAACTTTCAAATCTTCGCTTTCTTGTAGTGGACGATATGCTTTTGATGAGAAAAATCGTCACGCAAGAGCTTCAAAGATTAGGTGCAAAACACATTGAAACTGCGCGTGATGGTCGAGAGGCAGTCGAAGTTCTAAAACGAACTGCGATGGCGAAGCAGCCTATCAATTTTGTGGTTAGTGATTGGAACATGCCTCAAATGAGCGGACTTGAATTATTAAAAATCGTCAGAAAGATCTCCATTTACAAAGACCTTCCATTTTTAATGGTGACTGCCGAAGGCCAAAGCTGGCAAGTGAAAGAAGCTATTCAGAGTGGTGTGGACAACTATGTGCTTAAACCATTTACGCCAGCTGAGTTTGAAGAGAAATTCAAAGCAGTCTTCAGAAAACGCTTTTCCACAAAAGCCGCATAAAAAGAATATTTAAAGATTAAAGACGATTTTGCAATTCGCAAAACTGGGCGTAAGCCCCGTTCTTGTTTAGAAGTTCGTCATGCGAGCCCACTTCAATGATTTTCCCTTTGTCCATGACAACAATGCGATCGCAATCGCGGATGGTGGAAAGTCGATGAGCAATGATAAGAGCCGTGCGGCCCTTCATAAGCTGATCGAGCCCACGTTGCACTTCAAGCTCACTATGAGAGTCTAGCGCTGACGTCGCCTCATCAAGAATTAAAATAGGAGCATCTTTGAAAATCGCACGAGCTATACTGATCCTTTGCTTTTCTCCACCAGAAAAAAGACTTCCGCGATCACCCACTCTGGATTGATAGCCTCTTCCACTCTTTGTTATAAAATCGTGAGCGTTCGCCATCTTAGCGGCACTCTCAACCTCATCTAAGCTTTTTGAGAAATCGCCAGATTGGATATTTCGTTCAACCGAATCAGAAAATAAAAACACATCTTGAGTGACCAACGCGATCTTAGAGCGCAATTCTGCGACCTTCATTTCCTTGATATCAGTATTGTCGATCAAAATTCGGCCTGCACTGGGGTCAAAGAATCTTGGAAGTAGATTAATCAGTGTGGATTTTCCTGCACCGCTCGATCCCACAAGTGCGACTTTTTCACCTCGTTTGACCGTGAGGCTCACATCATCAAGAACTTTTTGGCTATCATACTGAAAAGTCACATTATCAAATCGAATTTCAGACCAATCATCAGGGAAATGAGCCGGCTGAGTTGGATCTTCAATTTCATCGGTCGAAGATAAAATATCTTGTAGTCGACCGAGCGCAACGCCGCTCTGTTGGATTTTAATAAATGAATCCTGAATTTTTTTAATGGCGTCCTGGAGAAGCCCAATAGCAAAAGAAAACGATACGAAGTCCCCAACATTCATATGTCCGCCGCGAATGCGAAAGCCAATATAAATTAAAATCACAGCAATCAATGCGGCAACCAGAGTCTCTGAAATTGGGCCGGAACTTTCTTCTCGTGAAATGATCTTGTCTCGAGTTTTTAAAAACTCCTGAGCCTGATCCTCAAAACGATTGCGAAGCTCACTCTGTAGATTGAAGGCTTGCACGATTCGAGTGCCATCCAGGCTTTCTTTAATGGTTTGAGTGAGATCTTCCATGGATTCCTGGTTGAGAGTGGAGTACTTACGAATACTTCGCGCAAGACGACGAGCCACTGTGGATACAATAGGAATGGCGACCAGAACAAAGAGGGTGAGTGTCCAGTCCACATAAAGAAGGTAGCCGAAACTAAAGATCGCCATAAATGGATCGCGAACAATATCCGCAATTCTTCGAAAACCGAGCTGCACAATAAAAATATCATTGAGCATCCGACTGATGAGTCCGCCAGATCCCCGCATGAAGTTTTGAAAGAAGCTTAAATTCAATGAGAGATATTTGTTCATAAGTTGACGGCGCAGATTCACGGCCACCTCTTCTGAGGCCATGATCATAAGGTACATATGAAAATAGCGCGCAACTGCAGACACCACCCACAGGCCAGAGATCAAAATGGGGAGCTGATAAAATTTAACATTGTCATCGGACGACCAAACATCCGTGAGCTGGCCGATCAGCTCGGGAACCATGGCTTTTGCTCCACTGATCACCACGCCCAAAAGAGCGACAATGATCAAACGAACTTTATATCTTTTTATCTCAGGCCATAGGGTTTTGAAGATCACTCTCACTACGAGGGGCATCCTTTTTCGAATAAATCTGATCAACATAGTCCTTCAGGTATCTGCCTGTTAGACTCTTTGGGTTAGACATTAGCTCTTGAGGCGAGCCTTGGCAAAGGATCTCTCCTCCCTGATCTCCAGCCTCTGGTCCCATATCGATCACATAGTCCGAATTGTGAATAATCTCTAAATTGTGCTCAACCAAAAGCACGCTGCCTCCGGCTTCCACCAATTTGTGGAGAACTTTGAGGAGTAAGTGGACTTCTCTAAAATGAAGTCCAGTGGTGGGCTCATCGAAAATATATAAGGTTTTTAATTGCTTGGCGGTGATCAGTTCGCGCGCAAGCTTCATGCGCTGAGACTCACCACCACTAAACGTGCTTGCGCTTTGGCCAAGGCGTAAATAATCAAGGCCCACTTCCTTTAAGACTGAGAGTGGACGCCAAATATTTGGATAAGCGACGAAGAAATCCATGGCCTCTTGAACGGTCATATTCAAAACCTGATGAATATTTTTTCCCTTGTAAGTGATATCCAGAATCTCATTGCGATATCGTTTTCCATCGCAGGCTTCGCAAACGATTTCGACATCATCCATAAAAAGCATATCAATGGTTTCTGATCCGACACCTTTGCAGACCGGGCAGCGGCCGCCATCCACGTTTAAACTGAATGTTCCCGGAGAATAACCTCGCGATTGAGCTTCACCCACTGACGCCATGATGGTGCGAATCGCGTCGAATATTTTCAAGTAAGTGAGCACATTGCTTCGCGCGGTTTTTCCAATCGGTGATTGATCAATCAGAATGACACCTTTTAAAAGCTCCATTCCTTTCACATTGCTATATGGAAGACCTGGAACAAACTCTTTTCCTAAATGCCTCGCGATAGCAGGATATATGGTCTTTGAAACTAGAGTGGATTTACCTGAGCCACTCACTCCTGTGACTGTGACCAAGCGATTGAGAGGTATTTTAACATTTATATTCTTTAGGTTATGTCCAGAGCAGCCTTCAAAGATCAAAGAGTGCTTCAATTGATCAATATTCACAGGCCGATGAGTGCGTGTTGGAACTTTGCTCATTGCTCCAGTTAAATACTTAGCTGTTAAAGACTCTGGATGGTTTAAAAAGTCTTTTGAGTTTCCCTTGAACATGACTTCGCCACCAAGATGACCTGACCCGGGTCCAATTTCTAAAACATGGTTGGCATTGAGAATCACATCATGATCATGTTCCACGACGACCAATGTGTTACCAAGCCCTCTTAAATCTTTAAGAACTCCAATTAATCTTTCGGTGTCTCTTGGGTGAAGGCCCACTGTCGGCTCATCCAGGACAAAAAGAGTTTGCGAAAGCCCCATTCCCAATTGATGAGCCAATTGAAGTCTTTGATACTCGCCGCCAGACAAGGTCCGAGTGGGTCGGTCAATCGTCAGATAGCCCACACCAACATCAATCAAATACCGGAGTCGACTCTGTATCTGTCTCAATGGTTCGCGGACGATATGAGCCTGATTTTCCGTGAGTTTCAGCTCATTCATAAATTTTGCGAGATCTTTTAAAGTATATGAAGAAAGATCGGCAATGGATTTTCCGCCAACTTTAACTTGGAGAACTTCGGGCTTTAATCGACTTCCGCCACAAGTGGAGCATGTAAAAGGACTTTTGAATCGGGATAAGAAAACCCGGACATGCATTTTATATTTTTTTTCTTCAAGGTAATCAAAAAGCCCTTTAACGCCGTAAAATTCCTTGGTGCCGTCCCAGATTTCTTTTTGATGTTTTTTAGAGAGCTTCTCCCATGGAACATCCATATCGATTTTTTTCTTTTTGCAATAGGCGCGAAGCTCGCGGCGATCGTACTGCGCACTTGGCATTGCAAACGGTGAGAGTGCACCTTGATTTAAGCTCAGGGATGGATTTGGAATCACCTTGTTCGGATCCAACTCAAGTCTGTTTCCAAAGCCATTGCAGTCCTGACAAGCTCCCACCGGAGAGTTGAATGAGAAAAACGCAGTAGAAAGCTGTGGGAAGCGAAAGCCGCAGACCGAGCAGGAGTTGTCTTCTGATAGAATCAACTGCTCACCATCGGTTGTTACAATTCGCGCTTCTGGAAAAATCGTTTCTTTGCTGATTTTGAGAGAGGTCGTAAAAGCCAGGCTCAATGAGTCGGCAATTCGTCCGCGCTCATCTTTTGAAAACTGTAAGCGATCGATCACGACAAAGAACTCTTTTGCAGGCAAAGTTTTTAAGCTTGGATCTTCCAGGTCCTTCACTTCACCAAGTGCGCCTTTGGTGAGAGGAGTTCCCTTCACCCAGGTTGGCTTTTTAGTCGGCGGCACATAAATGCGTCTGAAACCTTCTGTTTTTAAAAACTCAAGAAGCTGTGGACCCTTCATCAAGCGCCCTTTCGAAGGCACGGGGGTCAAAATATATCCGCGTTGATCTGGAAAGCAGTCCAGTACGCGATCGGCACCCGAGCTTGGTGAATCGGCATGGAGTGAGATTTTATGAATAGGGCATTTCACATCGCCCAGCTTTTCAAAAAGAAGCCTTAGAAAATCCACAATTTCCGTATTTGTTCCAACGGTTGAGCGTGATGTTTTCACAGAATTCTTTTGCTCAATAGAAAGAGCGGGCGGAATGTTTTCGATCCCTTCTAAATCCGGCTTTGGAGCTTTGTTTAGAAATTGTCGTGAATAGCTTGAAAGACTCTCGATATAGCGACGCTGTCCTTCTGCATATAAAGTTTGAAATGCAAGCGATGATTTTCCAGAGCCACTCGGTCCACAGATCACCGTGAAAGATCCCAATGGGATCTCAACATCGATATTCTTTAAATTATTTTGTTTAATTCCCCAGGCACGGATGGCCTTCATTCAGATAAATCCTCTTTGAAAAAGTTCTGGTCTTCTTCTTTTCTCTCTTCGTTGGTCAGAATCCCAGTCGGTTCAGTGCCCTCGATAAAGGCTTGTCTTACCACTTGATTGCTCTGTGCGGAAACCAATTGTCCGGTGTTATTATCAATATTTACGAAAACAACGTTCTCTGGCACCGGAAAACTCCTTGCAGGAAGACCCTCGTGGGCTCCCTTCATATACTCTGTCCAAACGGGAAGAGAGGCCACGCCGCCGAACTCTCCTTTACCTAAGGTTTTTTCTTCATCAAAGCCAGTCCAAACGCCGGTAGCAAAGTCAGGCGTAAATCCAATGAACCAGGCATCGAAGTATCCATTGGTTGAGCCGGTTTTACCAGCCGCGGGTCGGCCAATCGCTCGGGCCGCGCCGGCCGTCCCGCCGGGTTCTTCAATAACGGCTTGAAGGATATTGGTCATAACAAACGCAGTTTCAGGGCGAATCAATTGATTTGGATTTGGAAAAAACAAAGGTGGAACTTTTGGCTTTGAATCTTCTGGCGCATTTAAATAGCTCTGTCTGGTTTCCTCGAACTTCTCTTCGATGGGCGCCAGCTGATCTTGAAAGCGTTCATTCAATGTGATGACCCCAGCAATCTCTTCTCCGTTTGAATCCAAAACCTTTTCAATTAAAATTGGAGAAAGCTTTTTTCCAAGGCGACCAAGAGTCGCAAAAGCACGAGTGATCTCGTAAAGAGTCACACTGCTCGACCCCAGAGAAATCGTAAAATCCAGATTGAGTGGACTAAAAATCCCTAAGCGTCTCGAGTAGGTCGCAATGGTATTCACACCGACCTTTTCGGTGATCTTTACCGTTGGAATATTCAAAGATTTAATAAGAGCATTTCTAAATAAGATGTCTCCAGAAAAGCGGTTGCCACTGTTTTTAGGTTTCCAAACTTTAGGATCAGCCGATTCGCTGCCATCGACGTTCTCCTGCCCCTCTTCAATTTCGTCTTCATAGATGATGGGCGCATCAATAATTGGTGTTGAAGGGGTGTATCCGTGATCCAAGGCTGCAGCATAGGTGAGCGCCTTAAACGCTGAACCAGCTTGTCTTGTGGCTTGGATTGCACGATTAAACTGTGATTTGGAGAAGTCAGCACCGCCAACCATCGCAACAATTTCACCGGTTTTCTGATCGAAGGAGATCAATGCAGACTGTGCAAGAGGCTCCTGTTCGAGTTCCACTTTTGCAAAGTCTTTATAATCTTTTTCATCATACTTGAACTTCTTCGCATCTTTTTGCAGACGTTCTGAAGAAAAAGTTTTTCCGGTGACTTTTAAATGAATAATATCGCCGACCTTTAAAACTTCGGAGGGCTTTTTAATGGGCTGGGCCCATCGAGCACTCACTTCCACGTTGGGCTCTCTGGCCCATTCCATAGTAGAGAGGTCAATGATTCCTTTGTTTTCTGCGAACCGAACATGAGTCAAACCGAGCTGATCATCCACTTTGGTGACGATTCCTTTTGTGTAAGTGCCAATGGGAATATAGCTGGCCAAAGATGGACGCTTCTCACCATTTTCATCTTTTTCTGTTAAGTTAAGAGGTGGCTTTGGTGTGAATGTCCCGTCCGGATTTAAAATTCGTTCTGGAGAGAAATCGTCCATCAAACGATCTCTTTCTTTCAATAAGAAATCCGCAACTTCAGTGGGTTCCTCTAAGTTTCGAATGGGTCCACGAAAGCCTTGGCGCTTATCATGTGCACGAAGACCAGCATCAATCTCTTCCTGCGCTTTTTTCTGAAGTTTTAAATCAAGGCCTGTGTAAACTTTAATCCCTCGATCTAAAACCATCTCCTCGCCAATCTTTTGCACAAGCATTTGACGAACAGTTTCCAAGTAAAATGGAGCCATTTCTTTGAAGTTTTGCCAGATAAATAGCTTTACAGGTTCTTCTTTGAACTTTTCCGCCTCTTCACGGGAAATGAACCCAACTTCACCCATACGAGTTAGAACGTAACGCTGACGTTCTTTTGCGGATTTCGGATTTGAAATCGGGGAGTATCGACTTGGTGCCTGAGGAAGTCCTGCTAAAATCGCGGCTTCGGGCACAGTAAGATCTTTGACATCTTTTCTAAAGTAAACTTGAGCGGCAGCTCCTACACCATAAGCGCCTTGGCCAAGGTAAATCTGATTCAAGTAAAGAAAGAGAATTTCCTCTTTGGTTAAATTCTGCTCCATTCTCTTCGCCAAAAGAACTTCTTTGATTTTTCGCGTGTAGGTTTTCTCAGAGCTGAGCAAAAGCGTTCTTGCCACCTGTTGAGTGATGGTGGAGCCACCTTGTGCTTTTCTTCCGGCTTTCAGGTTTGCGATAAAGGCACGAAAAATAGCGAGATAGTTGATCCCTTCGTGCTTAAAGAACTGATCATCTTCTGCAGCGATGAAGGCCTGAACGACATGAGGGGGAATTTGATCATAAGGAGTGAGCATCCTTTTTTCTCTGAAGAACTCACCGGCTTTTTCGCCATTTCGATCAAAGACTTCAGAAACCAGAAGCGGTTTATAGTCTTCAATTTTTATCATTTGAGGAAGGCTGGATGAGAAGATGGCGAGCATTCCTGCAACTCCAGCGATTCCAAGGAAGGCCAATACACATACAACGATGATAATTTTCTTAAGCATCAGAGGAGAATATCAGAAAGTTTTCAGAAGCTTAACTCATTCCTGGACCTGAATTTTAAATTCAGGTCGGAATTCGTTTTTAAGTGATGCGGGAGGTTATCTGACCTGCTCTTGTGGCCCGGATCTGTTTTGACCAGGGTGAGGCAATGGCCCTTTTCGGACAGGACGCGGCTTCGGAACAGGAATGTTCTCAGAGGCCTTCTCTCTTTTGGGAGTCTTGGTGGTTTTGGTCTCGGCAGAAGCTGAAGCCGGTGTGGCTGGATCTGTTGAACTAGGTTCGACAGCTGGCGGACTTGCTGGCGTATCCGTGCTTGCTACGAAAGTGTCAGACACGCCCATAAATCGGGATACCTCAGAGCAAGTTCCTTTGGTTTCGCTCAAATCTCCGCAGCAGGTTTGTCTAAAACTTTGAGCGCGACCTTCGAATTCTGCGAATGCGGCCAAAGCTTCGTAAAAGCCTTCAGTCGTTTTTTCGCTTCCCCCAGCACGGGTTTTGAGGCGCTGAACATCGCGAAGGTTTTTATAATTCGTTTGTGCTTCTTGGAGTCTTCGCTCCTTGGCCTGCATTTCACTCTGTGCAGCAGCAACAGCTTGATACGCACTCATCTGTGCTTGACCAGCTTTGGCTTGCATCATTTGTCTTTGCTGAGCGCAATCACTGATTAGGTTTTGAACAGCTCGCATATTGCGGTTTCTTGCCGCTTGAACGTCGTTGTTCTGGGTAATGCCCATTTGCTGCTGCAGCTGGGTCAGCATATTATTCAGTTTTGCTTTTTCCTGCGTTAATCTTTTCTCCTCAGCATCACGAATCGACGCTGCCGTGGCTATAGCGCGTTTGTAAGGGGCGTCAGATATGCAATGCCTGTAATGAACTTCAGCTTCCTCTTGATCCACTCGGCGAGTGGTTTTGCCTGCGCGTGAAACTGCCTGATTAAACCCACCAACATTGTATTGTGAGGAGCTTACAAGGGCAGAAATCTTTATTCGCTTTTCATTTATTTTATCCAAAGCATATTTATGACAGTTGTTTTCTTGTTCATACACTTTGGTTTGATAATCGATCTGTGCTTGATAAATACCGTGCTCAGCTTGCGCCAATTGATCATTGAGCTGAATGATATTGGCATATTGCTCTTGAGCCCGCTCATAAAGGGCCTTTTCTTCTTCAGAGAGCTTTTCTTCCAGCGCAATTTGACCATCACGGCATTGGCGCTCCTGCTCCTGGGCCTGCTCTTGAAGATCAAGCATCTGTTTATCGCCATCCGTCTTGGCTTGCATAGCTTTTTCTTGTGCTTGAGGTAGATCGTCTTCGAGTTGATCCACTTCTTCTTTTGCCGCTTTGAGTTCTTCTTTGATTTCCTTTAAGTTCTCGCCGGCTTTGGCTGGGCAATAGTTGAGTTGCTCTCTCATTTGTTCAACATCATAGGAAACATCTGAGTCTTCATCTAATCCGGAAGAAACCTCTTCAGCTTGAGAGCATTTTCTGATGGCTTCAGAGCATCCAATATTTCCGGCGGTACCACTCGATGGCATTTGAGATTTCCCGCAGGCCGCAAGAAATTTAGACTTCGACTCATTGAGATCTTTCATATCTTTCTCGCAGCCTTCGGCTTCGCCACCCATTTGGCACTGGCGCTTTGCTTTTTGATAATAAGCATTCTTTTCGGCATCATTCTTAAACTTACCGCCATGTTTAAGGTGATACTTCACATCGTCATCAGCGACTTTTGCGCAGTTGACCTTCTGGCCATTGTTTTTCTTCGAGTCATCATCGTCCGCCGCAAGTGAGATTTGCGAAAAAGAAATCAAGATCGCAGACATAAAAGCGAAAGTGACTAAAAATCTTTGTGCGCTTGTTTCGTTTTTAAACACCCAATCCCCCTTAAGGTCTGTTTAAGCCGACAGATAAGAAAAAGAAGCAAGAGCAGAGCCAAACTTCACTCTATATTTTCGCTAACTTATCGGCATTTCGCACGCAAAGGATTAAGCGCCTAAGCCTTTGATCGTGAGGTTTCGTATCATTTTGAGACAAAAGTTGGGGTGAGACCAAGAAAAATACTTGTGGGACTGAATGATCCAAGTAAACCCATGTGTCACAAAGTGGGCGACCATTATAAGAACTTTAGGCTTCTCAATCGAAATGAGCTTGCTCACCATTCCCAGGGACAGTTTCCAATTATTTTGGCTTGTAGGGTTTACTTTTGTCATTAGCCCACAAGATAACCTCAACTTACCAGAGCGCAACGTTCCCCACAAGAGACGCAACACCCGTGCCGTCGAAAAAATAAAAAACCTCGCTTAAGTCCTGTGTACATTTGAGAAAATATGCCGAAAAAGAACTATGACCCTTACTCAATTGGACTTGCTTTTTCCATTTTTTGTTTTTGGTTATGGGGCGATTATGTGCCTCGTCACCAGTCTCCCAATCCTGTTTGCAAAGGCCGAGGGAAAGGTTCCTCAATTCATGATTGATCGCGTGCGCGCCCATGAGCCACTAGGCTGGGTGTGCTTCATTGTCGGCGGTCTGTGGTCCTTGCAAAATCTCTGGCAACTCTAAGATTGACTGACGCCTTCGATCGGGTGAAGGTGCTTCAGTTATGCAACAAATCTCTATGGATTTTGACACGCCAGAAGATGAAAATGGCGAACTTAAAAACGAAACCAGTGAGCCTCAAGTTCTCAGCGTTTCCGATTTAAATAAAGCCATCCGAGGAAAGTTGGAAAGCAGTTTTCAATTGATTTGGGTCAAAGGCGAGATCTCTAACTTCAAGCCTCATTCCTCCGGTCACTTTTATTTCAGTCTAAAAGATTCAAAGGCACAGGTGAATGCCATCATGTTTCGTGGCTTCAACCAGAATCTAAAATTTCGTCCGGAAAGCGGAATGGAAGTTTTGGTGCGCGGCAAGATCACTGTCTATGAACCTCGTGGAACCTACCAAATCTTTTGTGAGCAGATGGAGCCGGTGGGCGCTGGTGCTCTTCAGCTGGCGTTCGAGCAGCTCAAAGAGAAACTCAAAAAAGAAGGCTTGTTTGATCCAGAAAGAAAACGGCCTCTTCCTTCTCTTCCAAAGCATGTGGCGGTCGTGACTTCACCAACAGGCGCAGCCGTGAAAGATATTTTAAATGTATTGGGCCGCAGATTTAAAGGTCTCCATGTGACAATCATTCCAGCGCTTGTTCAAGGCGATGGGGCTCCAGCCTCTGTCATTGAAGGCATCCGACGCGCTCAGCTTTTAGAAGATGTAGACGTGATGATTGTTGGTCGTGGTGGTGGATCCATTGAGGACCTCTGGGGATTTAATGATGAGGGCGTCGCACGGGCGATTGCGAATTCAAGAATTCCTGTGATTTCAGCTGTAGGTCACGAAATTGATTTTACCATTGCGGATTTTGTAGCCGATCTTCGTGCTCCAACTCCATCTGCGGCAGCGGAACTGGTCTGTCGAAATGCGATGGAGCTGATGGAGAAGATTCAGACGCTTAAAGCCTCGCTGTGGAGAATCTGGAACCATACATTTTCCAATAAGAAAACCTCCATTAAACATCTCTCGGATCGATTGGTTGATCCTAAACGCAAACTTCAAGACCTAATGCTTCGATGTGATGAGCTCACGCAAAGGCTTGATCGCGGATTTCAGCATCGTCTGGAGCGCTGGAAGAATCAAGTGAAGGTTGCACTTTCCAAACTTCCGTCACCAAAAGAAAAAGTTCTGAGACTCCACCAGCAGATTCGCATCTCTCTTTCGAAACTCGAAAGTGAATCGCTCCGTGCGCTTGAGAATAAAAAGTTTAAACTTTCACGCTTGGCCTCTGTTTTGGATTCTATAAGCCCGCTTAAAGTCCTTGATCGCGGCTATTCGATCACAAAGCAAAACAATCAGGTTGTTAAAGACGCAAGCAGATTGAAGAAGGGCGATGAGCTTGAGTTGATTTTCTGTAAAGGGTCAGCAAAAGCAAAAGTCGTTTCAATTGAAAAAGAAAATCATTTGAAGGAATTAATTTAAAGGAGTTCGTATGGATTTCGAAAAAAAGCTCACACGTCTGGAAGAAATCGTTTCCAGAATGGAAAATGGTGAACTTTCATTGGATGAGTCGTTAAAAATGTTCGAAGAGGGCGTTAAGCTTTCTCGGGAGTGCAGCTCTCAGCTGGCCGAAGCGGAACAGAAAGTGAAAGTTCTTCTTTCCGTTGATGAAAGTGGCAATGCGAAAACTGAAGATTTCAAGGTGGAGTCGTAAAATTTTTGAAACCTGAAAATTTCTCTGCTGAGCTTAAGGATTTTGAAGTCTATTTGCGTGGGATTTTGAAAGCAAAAGTCCGTCCCGCCCATCCCAAATTGGAGTCCTTTTGGCAAGGTCTTGAATACTCACTTTTTGGTGGCGGAAAACGTTTTCGCCCACTGCTTAGTCTTTTAAGCGCAAAAGCTCTAGGAAAAAATCCTCAACTTGTTTTTCCTTTAGCGGCAGCCATTGAGATGATTCACACGTATTCGCTGATTCATGATGATCTCCCTTGCTTGGACAATGATGATGAAAGACGAGGTCGCGCGACACATCACAAGGTGTACGGCGAGGATATGGCGCTGCTTGCAGGCGATGGTTTACAAACACTGGCGTTCTTTGAGCTTGCATCTTCCTATGCTCACCATCCAAACGGAATGCGAATCATTGAAGAGGTGTCAAAAGCTGCTGGTCTTCAAGGAATGGTTGGAGGACAGGTCTTAGATATGCTGGCGGATCTTCAAGCGCCTGGTCCGGATGAGCTCAAACGAATTCATGAACTTAAAACGGGAGCATTGATTCAGGTTTCTGTTGTTGGATCAGGTCTTGTTTGTGAAGTGAGTGATCCGGAATTAAAAAGTTTACGTCATTTTGGAGAAGATTTGGGACTTGCATTTCAGATTGCGGACGATATTCAAGATGCAAGAGAGGGTGAAACCGCTAAAAACTATGTGGGTTTTTTCGGTGAGGAAAAAGCAAAAGCTTTGCTTTCCGAAGCATCGAACCGGGCAAAGCGATCTCTCGATTCCATGAAACATAACACTTCAGAACTTCGTTCCTTGATTGAATACAATCTGAAAAGAGTATGAGGCTCGATCAGTTCATTACTTTAAAGAAGCTGGCGCCTTCGCGAAGCAAAGCTAAAGAACTTATTGAGTCCGGAGCTGTTTCTGTTCGAAAACCGGGTGGCGGCTGGGTCATTGAAACTTCGCCGAGTCATAATGTCCCTGAAGACACGGAAGTGCGAATTGAAGATCCAACGCTTCTCAAATTCGTTTCACGTGGCGGCCTTAAACTAGAAGGTGCTCTCCAGGATTTTCAGATTTCAGTTCAAGGATATAGAGCTCTCGATATCGGACAGTCCACAGGTGGATTTACGGATTGCCTGCTTCAGCACGGAGCGCGAAATGTTTTGGGAATTGATGTGGGACGCGGGCAGCTCCATCAGAAACTTACAAAAGACTCGAGGGTTCAGTCTGTTGAAGGTCTTCATATTGATGATATTCATAAGAATTCTGAAGTGCAGAGCTGGCTCGGTGAAGGCTTGGATCTTTGTGTGATAGATGTTTCATTTATTTCGATTCTTCGTGTTTTTGAGGCTTTTCAAAAATTTTTAGATCGCGAATACGAGATTCTAGGACTTCTAAAACCTCAGTTCGAAGTCGGCCAAAAACATCTTTCAAAAGGCGGCATCGTTAAAGACCCAAAAGTCGTAGAGAAATGCATTGAAGATGTAAAAGAAGAACTCAAGCGACTGGGGTTTCAAACATTGGCCACCTCTCCTTCTCAAATCAAAGGATCGGATGGGAATCAGGAGTATTGGCTTTATTGCCGACGTGAGAGCAGCTAAAGATATAGGCTGTAACCGGGAATCCCCCATTGCTGAATCCCAATTTTCCTTGCACTTTCCAGCCATCAGGAAGTTTGAGTTTTCCTTTCACTCCACGCTTTGGAATCAAGATACAAACCCGATCTGGGGAAATCTTTTCAGCGATCACGAAGAAAAGATTTTCATAATAATTCTTTAAGGGCACATTAATTTTAATTCTTTTGCCATAGGGCGGATTGCACACAACCCAACGCTTTAAGTTTTCTCCTAATTGCTCAATGGGATTCATCTTAAAAGCATTTGCTTCTTGAATCTCCAAGGGGATATGTATCTTTGCTTGATTGAAATTTGATTTGGCTGCTTCGACGGTTTTCTTATCGGCCTCTATCCCGATCAGTCTTATGATCTTTGGACGCGAATTTTTAAGTGTCGGAACCGTCACTTTGCCGACACTGAAAATTTCAAAATTGAAATGCTCTTCTTGGATTGGAGTGTCGCGAAGTCCAGCTTCCATCAATAAGGTTCCGCTTCCCATCATTGGATCCACGACTTCAACAGAGTTATCCACAGCGTGGTGCCCAAGCCATTGAATCATTGCGGCACCAATCGTTTCTCGAAGGGGAGCGACACCGACTTTTTTTTCACTCGTTCGTTTGTAGAGAAGGTGAGCCGAGGTGTCTAAACTCAATGTGCAGATATCGTTTAAGAAGCGAACATAAAGAGAAAGTGTGGGGAGCTCTTTGCCTTCTGGAAACCTTTTTTCAAGAGCCGCTTCACAGGTTTCTTTGATTCTCTTCTTAATACTGAGTCGTGAGCTATGACTGGAGACTGAAACATCCCAATGCACCTCCTTTTTTAGCCACTCTCGCCAATTGAGCTTCAAAATTTTCTGATAGAGCTTAGGAAAATCGCGACATTTAAAGCGCTCAATCCGAACAAGAATTCGTGTTGGAATTTTTAAAACGAGGTTGAGTGAAAGCCCCTCTTCAAAAGGAAGACTTAGACTTACCCCGCCATGCTCGACTTGGGTTTTGGCCTCTGGAAACCAATCAAGCACCTCTCGTTGCGCC
>CAZWVK010000016.1:0-33920 GCA_964636785.1 uncultured Pseudobdellovibrionaceae bacterium
AAAAAATTATCTACGCCTGCTTGAGCTAGAAAACTCATCCGATTGGCGCGAAGAACATCGACGCCTTTTTCTAATTTCCTATTTGAGACTTATTCAAATCTCACAAGATAATTCTAATGAAAGAGAAAATCAGGAGTGGATGCTAAAATCTATTTTTTATCTTGATCATCTAGAATCACCGCGCGATTTGATTCCTCCACCTGTCTTCATAAATTTGACTCGCTTTAAAGAGGGTTTAAGATTTCAAAAAGCAGAGCTTTCGGATTCACAAAAAGAAAATTTCCAGAAAATAATTATTCTCGGAAAAACTTATTCGACGAAAGAGGCTATACTCTTACCTCCATTCAAGAGTCCTGTTCGCGTGACATTTTTAAGTCATTTCTATGAGCCACAAACGATGGTCACCAAAACCGATCAAATAGGACGCCTCACTTTGCGCTTAGCTTCCTATACAAATGGAAATTGCACTTCTTTGAAGGTTTCATCATCGCTTTTAAATTCCCTTGAGACGGAAATCTACTCGCCTATGCACTGTGAGCACCAAGCTCAGCCTGAAAAAGCGGTTCAGAAAAACCCAGCCCAAATCGCCAAGGAAATCCAACTCCCCATTCAAAATGACAATCGAGAATTGAGCTGGAAAATGGCAAAGCAGCATTGGGTCTGGATTGGAGCCGGAGTATTAGTCACTGCTCTTGTCGTGTCTCAGATGAATCAAGGAAAAGGGGAAAAACCAGCTCCCCCAAGCGAGACCTATGGTTTTTAGAGGGATTCGCTTTGAAAGAAAATTTCTTTAACGTGACCGTCTTCAAATTCAGAAAAGGTGTTTGTGGGCCAAGATCGGTCGGGATGGCTCACATAAGATTCAAAGCCGCCAAGAAGTTTTGGAACTCCCGCCGCAATTGAATCCTCGATAGCCTGATGAATCCTAAATATCCCTGTTTGGGAAATCGGTGAGTCACTGCCGAAATAAAATGGAATCTGTGCTTCCTGCAGTTTTCGCCATGGAAAAATATTTTTATAGAGATCCTCGCTGATTTTTTCTTTCAACCATGCCTTGTCGTCCAACCAGTGACCCGGCTGCATATGGCATTCACTGTTTAAACTCGCCATGACTGAAATCGTATCTGGACGAAGAATCTGAACATGCTCAAAATGAATCTTGCCATCGACCCCTTTTTTCTTCGATTCCAGGGCCGCAAGTGCAGTACGGTGTGCAGCCTCGTCACCGATACAATGAACCGCAACTTCCAAATCTTTTGACCACGCACTCGAAATGATTTCCTCAAGTTCGGTCTGTGAAAAATGAAGAACTCCCTTGCCCGATCCCGAAAGGTAGTTCTGACTGAGAGCTGCGGTCTCTGATCCGAGCGAGCCATCTAGAAACACTTTGATCCCTTTGATTCGAATCAAACTCTGCGGCCCGACTTCACTTCTCATTTTTAAGGCCAGTTCAATTTGCTCACGGAAATTTAGCTTTTCATCGAAAATAAAACTTTCAACGCAGAGCTTAAGAAGTCCAGACTCCTCAAGATGTTTTGCTGCCACCCACTGACTCTCTTTCATATGCACATCACGAATGTGGGTAATGCCAGCTTCATGAAAGATCCTTTGTGCGATCATTAAATGTCGGGTGATAGAGGATGGAGTCGGTTTTGGAATTGCATTTAAAACTCGATTTCTATCTAACTCGGTGACAACTCCTTGTGGCAATTCCTCTTCAGACCATCCTGAAAGCAAATAGGCTTTTGTATTCGCCCATACGGCATGACCATCAGCACGTGAGAACGCAACTGGCACATCGGCACACCATTGATCAAGAAGACTCCGTGTGCAGCCGCCAAGCTCCGCACTCTGAAAATCCCAGCCTTTTCCAAGAATCCAATTTGAGCCATTTGGACGAGTCATTTCCAAAATATCATTTGGCTTTTCTAATGAGGAAAGATCCATTCGCTCAGCAAATTCACCTGTGGCCTGCCAATGAACATGGCTATCATATGGGTTTTCAATTCTTAATAACGCCAAAAAACCATCCTTTGAAGATGGTTACTTTAGCGTTAAAAAGACAAATTAGAAAGTCTCGCTTACCGACCAATGATTGGAGTCACAGGAGTAGGGAGCGGCATGGGCTGTCCATTTGGAGAATTGCCGAGATATGGAAGCATTGGCGGCGGTCCACCCAAACCGAGTCGGCTATTGATCATCTGAAGTTCAGAATTTAAGAGAAACGGATTATAGCCTGGTGATCCACCTTGGATTGGAATTGTTGATGGTGGCATTCCCGGCATGTTTGGATATCCACCACCCGGATGTGGAACGACAGTTCCACCCCATGGTCCCTGTCCGCCAAGGTAAGGTGCTGTCCCAGGAGGCATACCTGGATAAGCTCCTGGATGACCCCCATGAATAGGAGGCACTCCGCCAAGATGCGGCTGCATTCCAAGAGTCGGAATTCCCATTGGATTGGAACCACCAGGCTGACATCCAAACGCTCCATTTCCAATTCCACCAGGAACTGCTCCATACATTCCATTATAAATGCCCATATGACCAGGCATCATCGATGGGTATGGCTGTTGAGCATGACCTAGATATCTTTGTGCTAAAGAGTATTGGCCATAACAAAACTGCGAAGGGTAACCAAGACGAGAGCAGTTATCGACTTCATAAGTGTGAGCAGCACGATAAGTTTTTTGCCACTGTTTATTGGTCATGTAGTTTTGAAGAGCAGGAATTCCAACTTGAAGAGCGGTTCCAAGTAGATTCATCCACTGATTGCCACTGCTTGCCGTGCTTGCGCTGTTACCGCGACGATCACACCCAATACAGCTTCCTTCAATATCTGAATCTCCACCACCAAATTCAAAATCATCAAGATCTGACCTGGCTTCACTTAAAAGACGCTCTTGACGATTTCTTTGCTCATACAAACTCATATATCCATTCAAAGCATCCGCACAGGCATTGGCCGCAGAGGAACTGCCGGGCCTTACAACATACTGTGAAGACTCCCTACAAATTCCAGTGTTCACTCTACCATTCGCTTGAATGTTTCGACTCCAGGCTGCAGCCAGAGGGCCTTGGCAGAATCGATCAACGGGAACAGACGCCACATCACTTTGTGCAGTCCCATCCGGATTAGCAGGTGTCACACCATCATTCGAAACGGGAAGATCAGAAGCTGTGCTTCCAGCCGAAGCGGAAGATTGAGATGCGCAATCACGATGATAATCACCTGGATTGCCACGCAATTGGATATGTTCAATCACTTTGCTTGAAATATCCGGCTGAAGTCGCATATCGATTTTGCCTTGATATTCCTCAAGGCGTTTATCAATCTTTTCCAAGCGCGATTGTTGCTCTTTCACTCTGCGTTTCAATTCTTTTTTGTGATTCTTAAATCGGTCTTGTTCATCCGACTCATTAAATGCTCCACTTGCTGGCTGCATCTGCCATGGACACATAGAAGGTGCGAAGCTGGCTTGAAATTGAGCGCGCGCCTGCTGTAGGAACATCAAAGTAATTACTAAAAATATAAGTCGTTTCATAATTTAGACCTCTTCATGAATCTTTTCGTAGCATTTGGGACGTAACTTAAAGATTGAGCCGATTACTAGACCAAAGATCGAGATTCCCTATGGACGTCTGTCCAGTCCCCAGCTAAAATGCCTGAAATGAATCACAGTTTACTATGTGTCGACGATGAACCAGATAATGTGGATGCTCTTGAGCGCCTGTTTCGCAAGAAGTACAAAGTCTTCAAAGCGACCAGTGGAGCCGATGCTCTTAAAATTCTGGAAAAAGAGAATATTTCTCTGATCATTAGTGACCAACGTATGCCGCATATGACTGGCGTTGAGTTCCTCGAGAAGTCCATCGACCTTCAACCCGATGCGGTTCGTATTTTGCTCACTGGATATACGGACATTGAATCAGTCATCTCGGCCATCAACTCTGGTCAAATCTATAGATACGTCACCAAGCCATGGGACCCTGTGGATCTAACCAACGCCGCAGATAAAGCCTTAGAGCGCCTTGAGCTTTCTTATGAACTGAAAGAGAAAAATGCAGCTCTTCAAAAAGCATTGAGTGAACTTCAAACCCTTGATCGCTCAAAGAACGAATTTATGATTCTTATTAATCATGAATTAAAAACACCTCTAACAGTGATTTTGAGTTACTTGGAGCTTCTAAAAGAGAGTAGCCCAACCGAGGATCAAGCCAAATACTTGAATCGTATTGAAGGAGCCTCACAAAGACTCCAAAAACTCATTCAAGATTCGCTTGAACTTGTTTCTGCCGAAACTGGAACTCTTAAGAAAACCACTTCGCCATTTCTCATTGATGAAGCGCTGACAAAAGTGATTGATGAATTCAAACCGAAGGCCAAAGCCAAAGGACAGAGTTTTAAATTGAAACTCACTCCGTTGGTTGTTCACTCGGATGCAAAACTGATCTCAGATGTCTCTAGACGCCTGATTGAAAATGCCATTCAGTTTGGAAACAAAGATTCAAATATTCGCATTCGAATTCAAAGCATTGGCAAAAAAGCTCGTGTTGAAATTGAAAATGATGGACCTACATTGAAACCCGAAGTGATCGAGCAGATTTTAAAGCCATTCAATCTCAATGAAGATGCTCTTCATCACAGTAAAGGCTCTGGTCTTGGTTTGAGCGTGAGCCGCGCAGTTTTAAAACACCTGGGATCGGATCTTGAGCTTCAATCCGAAGATGATCAGGTCTTAGTTTCCTTCGAACTCGAATAGCTCCCGTCCGGGACTCGGACGATATTTCTTTTTTATCCCTATATATGCGACTCAGGGTGAACTTGCGCTTTGCAATCCTGAGTTCCTATGAAAAATTTAATCCTTATTCTTTTATTTGCTCCTATCACTTCATCTTTTGGTTTGGATTTAAAAGTTGGCGACTCCGTTAAACTCCCCGCTCCCAATTCCGCAAAGGTCCACATCGGATCCAAAAAAAACCTAGCAGCCATTGATCAGGGAGACCATGTCCTTATCCTTGCCAAGAAACCCGGAGAAAGTTCGGTTCATATTGGAGATAAATCCTATCGGATCCGGGTTCTTGAGGCTTCTCAGTCCGAGTTTTTTTCTGAACTGGAAGAGCTTCTTTCAAAGAGAATGGGGCTTAAAGCGATCTGGAGCCAGAATCAGATTCAGATCACTGGCAACTTATATGTCTTTAAAGATTGGCTCGAAATTTCAAACTTAGCCCTAAGAAAAAATTCCGAATATCAGTTTCTAGCCAAACCCACACCTGACGTTTTAGCGGAAGCTGGTGAATACTTTCAAGCTCAAGCGAAACTTCTGGAGATTGAGTCCTTTAAAATCAACGAATCATTTCCATTAAAAATTCATATCCGCACTAAAAATGAAGCTTCCTTTAAAAGATCCTCTCAGTTTTTCAAGTCCTTTGGAATTGAAGTTGAGCGCACAACCAGGCTAGTAGAGATCAAACCTCTTATTAAAACATCTGTGATCTTGGCTGAAGTCTCAAAACAAGCCTCCCATTCCTTTGGAGTTCAGTTTCCCGCTCAGGAAGAAGTCCAGCTCCTTCCCGACTTCAAAGGACCGCAGAGTCTAATGGTTGCACTGAAAGCGCTCGAATCAAAGGGTCTTGGAAAAGTCTTAGCCTCACCCACGTTAAATTGTCGAAGTGGCGCTGAAGCCGAGTTCCATGCGGGAGGTGAATTTCCAATTCGACTGACCGGATTTAGGAGGCAGGCCGTGGAGTGGAAAAAGCATGGCGTTGTATTAAAAGTTAAACCGGAGGCGGATTCACTTGGAGCCATTAAACTTTCCATCGATTCTGAAATTTCCTTGATTGACAACTCTCAGCTTGTAGATGGACTGCCTGCACTAAAAATCAATCGCGTGAGTTCACACTTTGACCTCAAAGAATCAAACACCATTGCACTTTCTGGACTGATTCAAGAGTCCTGGAGCCGCGGGCAGAGTGGGCTTTTTGGCCTCTCCCAGATTCCCGTTCTTGGTGCTCTTTTTCGCTCTCATGATTTTTTAAATTACAAATCGGAGTTGATCATTTTCGTTACACCAGAAGTCGTCGACACGGAAACGCAAGGAGTGATTGAGTGGCCAAAAGATTGGATGAGAGATGAGCTTTGATCAGCTTCTTGAAGACAATGAAGTCACAGAAATAATAATCAATGGGTACAATTCGATCTTTGCCGAGAAAAATGGATCGTTGTTTAAAACAGAATTGGCATTCGAAGATGAACATGCTTTTCAGCAGTTTATTCAATCCACTCTTGAAGATTCACACACCAAGCTCGATTTAGAAGCTCCATTTGTCTGCTTCTTATGGAAGTCATTTCGCGTCCACTTGAGTCATCCGCCACTCTCTAAAGGGAGTCATTTGATCTCAATGAGGCGCATTCACCGAGAATGCAAATTCAAACTCAATGACTTTGTGGACAGTGCCTCCATGACTTTAGAACAAATGGAAGTTTTAAAGAATGGGGTTCAACAAAGAAAGAATATTCTCGTTGTAGGAGGGACAGGATCAGGAAAAACAACAACACTTTCTGCACTTCTCAAAGAGTTGGATGAGAATTCACGGGTTTTGGTTCTCGAAGACACTGATGAAATCGATCCACCCAATGAATTGAGTGCAAAACTTTTAACACGTGATAAAACACCGGCTCTTAGAGAATTTGATTTGGGCGATCTTCTTCGTGAATCTTTGCGAATGCGTCCCGATCGATTGGTTGTTGGCGAGGTCCGCGGTGGTGAGGCTAAGGATTTATTATTAAGTCTTTCCACAGGACATCACGGAAGTATGGCGACACTTCATGCTTCATCGGCTCAAGAAGCCCTTCTTCGACTTGAAATGCTCGTTCAAATCGGAGCCCCACATTGGAACATTGATTCTATTCGTAAGCTGATCTCACTGACGATCCACTGGATTGTTGTGGTCGAACGTTTTGAAAGCATAAGAAGAATCGAGGGAGTCTATGAGATCACCTCCCTCGAATCCGTAGGTTTCCTGACTCAAAAGATTGCCTAAGACTTCCGCCTTAAGCGCTGCGATCGAGATAATAGCCTTTTGGCATAAACTTCATGTCTTCCTGGGTGAGTTCGCCAAGAGGGATTTCCCCTTCCGCGCTTTGCTCAACCACGGGTGCTTTCAATTCAATACTTGAAAGCTCTTCAGGACTCAAAGAGACATCGTATTTGCCATCCATCTTATTCATAAAGAACTTAGCAGAGAGATCTTCAATATCCTGCTTTTCTTTCAAGCGCTTTTTATCCTCTAACATCTGCTCTCTAAGAATATTGGCTTTCTGCGCGGTAGAAAGATCCTTCCGCTGCGCCAGTGTGACTTCGCCGATCGGCTGACCGAAGCTGGGAGCTCCGGGCCTTATTGGGGGGGCGTTTTGCACTTCGGCGGATTTTATCCGCGGGGATGTTCCCAAAATCCCACTGATCTTTTCCATTTGAAACCTCCTGTTTCACTTAAGGTCTGGCCGTTCATAGCCCACCTTCTCAAGTCACTCATCGGTGTGTTTCAAAAAGAATCAAACGCGACCTTAGACCAAAACATTGTAAAATATACGCCAGCCTTTGGTCCCAATTGCCTTCAAAAATCCACACTGCTAGAAGCTCCGAAGTGTTCCAAACCAAACGAATTGAATCGAAGGGATTATTATGAAGAACTTTATTCTAAACGGTTTTATCGGAGCGATTCTCTTACTCATCTCCCCGGCTTCACTTTCAGCAGCGGACTTCACAGAAAGTGGCGATGCAACTATCATCATTCGAAAAGGTGAACATGGCGCATCTGAAGTCTACAAACGCGAAACAAAGTTTGTAGAAGATTTTTACTCTGGGTTCGATCAAGCCAAACTCTATAAGGTCATTACCGAAACCAATTACAACTTGGCCTCCGAGGGTTACCAAGAGGTTTCAACAGTAACGGCTTACAACGTTCAAGAAGGTCCTTCTTATGGTCAAGTTTTATGGGCCGGTAAATTCAATGGCGGTGACTTCGCACTGTTCAGCGATGAACTTGTTAAAGTCACTGTAAGCGGATGTTGTGGAGCGCCCAATGAAAACTACCTAATCAATAAAGAAAATGGTGTGGTCGCTGCAATGACTCATGATGATTCCGGCTATATTCTTCAAGTGCCGAACACTCAACATGCACTGAAGTACATTGGTAAAACCTTTGAAGAAGATGCTCCATCTTCCAAAGATGGAAAGACCTATATTGGGTCAGTGATTTATTTCTCAAAGAATAAAATTTTAAATCGCGCTCGCATCTATGCAGACCTACCCGACGGATGGGGAACCGATCTCACAGAATTGGAAATTGCAGGAGAAAACGTTGAAGTTCAGGGCAATCTTGTCAATTTATGGGGAAGTGATGGCCAAAAGGACGCAAGCATAGCGTTCAGTGGCGTGAGCCTACGCGGAAAGCTCTATTATGCGGATCAAACCGAGAGCTTTGAGATTGCTATTTTTGAAAACAGAATCAGCCGCAGCCAGTCCAAAAAATCTCGAGGGCTTAGTCTTGAGATTCTTTAGCTGAGCCGCCCGCAGCTGTTAAAGCCAGCCGAATGCCAAGCTCAAGAAGTTGCTCTCTTGCAACTGGGCTTGGCGCTTCGGACATAAGGCAAGCGGCCTTAGCGGTTTTTGGGAATGCAATCACATCTCGAATCGCTGTGGTTCCCGCTAAAATCATAACCAAGCGATCCATTCCCCAAGCCGCTCCCCCATGTGGTGGAGTTCCATACTTTAAAGCTTCAATGAAAAACCCGAATTTTTGCTCACGCTCCTCTTCTGAAAATCCCAGCGCATTGAACATGGCCTCTTGAACAGATTGATTGTGGATTCTTACACTTCCACCGGCAATCTCATAGCCATTGCAAACAAGGTCATAGGCTTTGGCATAAACCTTCTTGAGATCTGAGTCTTTTTTCCCTTTCAGCATCTCAACATGCTCATCTTTGCACATTGTGAAGGGATGATGTCTTGCCGCCCACCTTTTACCGTCGGCATCGTATTCAAGGAGTGGAAAATCAACCACCCAAAGAAAGGAGTCTTTCGAAGCATCGATCAGCGACAGCTCCCAACCAAAATGGTCACGAAGATGGCTCAAGGCTGCGCAAGTCACTTCAAAGTCATCGGCGACTATAAAAACAGCTCCGTCTTTCTCTCCGCCAGCCGCTTCAAATATTTTTTGAATCTGATCTTCCGTGAAAAACTTTTGAACGGAGGATTGAACAGTGCTGCCATCGTGCTTCATCCACACTAAGCCCTTCGCTCCCATCTGTTTTGCCATCTGAGTGAGTTTATCAATCTGTCCTCGTGAAATTGCACCCTGACCCGGAACCGCAAGAGCTTTGATCGCTCCACCGCGAGCCGCCACATCATCAAACACTTTAAAGCCATGATTGGAGGCTTCACTTGTTACATCTTTTAAAACCAATGGGTTTCTGAGATCCGGCTTATCCGAGCCATATTTATTCATAACTTCATCAAAGGTGAAAACCGGAATTTCTTGAATGTCTATTCCTTTGATCTCTTTCCAAATCGTACGAAGGAGACTTTCATTGATCTTCATAATGTCACTCTGATCAACAAAACTCATTTCCAAATCGATTTGACTAAACTCCGGCTGGCGATCCGCTCTTAAGTCCTCATCACGAAAACATCTTGCGATTTGAAAATAGCGATCGGTGCCGCCAATCATTAATAGCTGCTTCAAAGTCTGAGGGCTTTGCGGAAGAGCGTAAAAATTCCCCTGCGAAACACGGGAAGGAACCAGATAATCCCTAGCACCCTCGGGAGTGCTCTTATAAAGGATGGGAGTTTCGACTTCAATAAAACCATTGTCGCTTAAGAAGGTTCGAACCAGTTGATTCACCCTATGCCTTAAACTCAAAATCTTTTGAAGGCGTGGTGAGCGCATCTCAAGATAGCGATACTTTAATTTCAAAACCTCTGAAACTTTCTCATCATCCACCTGAAAAGGAAGAGTTTGAGCTTCGCTCAAAATTTTAAGCTCTTGGGCTTCAACCTCAATTTCACCCGTTGAGATCTTTTTATTCACCATACCGTCTGGGCGTGCGCGGACAGTGCCCTTGATTTGCACCACATATTCCGAACGCAGGTCTTTTGCGGATTTTTGTCCCTCATTGTTCGGATCAAGCACCACCTGGACAATCCCTTCGCGATCCCTCAAGTCTACAAAAACCAATCCACCATGGTCCCGTCTGGAGTCCACCCATCCGGTCAAAAGAACAGTTTTGCTGAGATCTGAAGATGTTAAATGGCCGCAGGAATGGGTTCTCAATGACGAAGTGAAAATGGACATGGTTGGTCTCTCCTCTGACGGCAAGCTTCTCACGTCCGAAACTCCCTTTCAAGCGCTGGACAAGCCCATGGAAAGAGTTTAGGGTTTTCGCATGCCAACAGTTAAGATTGAAAAAACAACCTCGCACTCACCCGATGACGCCTTTAAGAAGATTTCAAGCTTGCTTGAAAACGACTCCGAGTTGCGCAAGCTGGATCCCAAGTACACCTGTGATTTTAAACCACAGAGTCACTCCGGAACTGCAACCGGTAGCCAGTTCAAGGCCAATATGAAGATTCATCCCGAGGGTCAAGGGGCCAAGGTTGAAGTCGTCGTAGAACTCCCCTTCCATTTGGGACTCGTTAAGGGTCTTGTCTCAAAGACTTTAGATAAAAAACTTGATCAGGCCCTTTCGTAAAGAAAAGGTTGGCGATGGCTAAAAAGAAGAAAGCCAGCTCTAAGAAAAAAAAGCGCTCCTCATTAAGAGGCTATAAGTCCGTTGAGGCGGAGATCGTAGATCCGGATGTGCAAGCTACCGCCCCGGCGGAGGATGAGTCCATTGAAGTAGAGGATGTGGATCTCTCATTGGATCCCGAACGGGACCTGGCCTTAAACCTTCCATCTCTACCAGAAAATGAAAACAGCTTAGCGTCCACGGACCCGGTCGCCAGATACCTATTGGAAATTAGAAAGTATCCTCTTTTAGATCGCGAGCAGGAGCATGCTCTCGCTGTTAAACTCTATGAAACCGGAGATTCAAAAGCGGCCGAACAATTGATCACGGCCAACTTACGCTTTGTTGTGAAGATCGCATCCGAGTATTCTAAGTTTGGTGCGCGAATGATCGACTTGATTCAAGAAGGCAATGTGGGCCTCATGCATGCGGTAAGGGAATTCAATCCATATAAGGGTGTGCGTCTTATAACTTACGCGGTCTGGTGGATACGTGGTTATATTCGTGAATATTTAATGAAGCAGTATTCAATGGTGCGCATTGGAACAACAGCGGCACAAAAGAAGCTCTTTTATCGATTGCAAAAAGAGCAAGAGGCATTAGAGCAAATGGGAATGGAACAATCGGTGGCATTGCTGAGTGGACGATTAGGGGTCTCAGAAAAAGATGTCGTCGATATGCAAAAGCGCATGAGTCAAAGGGATGTAAGTCTTGATCAACCACTCAATGAAGATGGCGACACCCGCTTAATGGATCTTCAGTCTGAAGTAGATCCCATAGATGTGGATGAGGAACTCAGCCGCAAACAAGATATCTTAGCATTGAAAAATCAAATTGAAGATCTTCGACCTGAACTTTCTGAAAGAGAGATTGAACTTTTGGATGATCGTCTTCTTGCGGATGATCCGCTCACTTTACAAGAGATCGGAGAGCGCCATGGGGTCAGTCGCGAAGCAGTCCGGCAGATGGAAGCAAGACTTATGGAAAAAATTAAAATGCGATTACTTGAGGAGCAGGGTGAAAAATGAAGCCACTTGAAACTTGGAAAGCCAGCCTATTAGATGCACAAAACTGTCTGAATCAATTCGTATCTACTGAGAAGAATTTTGAACTCTGTTCGCAGTTTTCGGATCTCTTAATCAAGACCGTGCAAAACGGCGGTAATGTTTTCTCCTGTGGAAACGGAGGAAGTCACTGCGATGCTATGCACTTTGCAGAAGAGTTGACCGGTCGCTATCGCAAGAATCGAAAGCCCATCGGAGCTCTCGCACTTGGAGATCCAAGTCATGTCACATGCGTAAGCAATGACTATGGCTTTGATCACATCTTTAAAAGGCAGCTCGAAGGACTTGGCCGAAAAGGAGACATGCTTATTGGTCTTTCCACAAGTGGAAACTCAAAGAACGTTATAATGGCTTTTGAGTCGGCAAAACAAATGGGCATTCAAACTGTAGCGCTACTTGGTCGTGACGGAGGAGAACTTGCAAAAATCGCAGATCTTTCAATCATTGTTCCCGGATCGACTTCAGATCGAATTCAAGAGATTCATATCAAACTCATTCATATTGTGATTGAAACTTTAGAGCGCACACTCTTCCCAGAGAACTACTAACCTAGATGTGTCTATAGTGACGCTTTGATAACTTCTTATTCAAGTTTATTAAAACTCGAACTGAATAACTGTCATTTCAAGAGACAAAAAAAGAAAAATTTAAAGCTTAAAATTTAATCACCGAATAGGCCTCCACGACAGCATTGGAGGTCACAAATGAGATTAATATTAACTATAATTTTAAGCACTACGGTGTTAGCCGCATGCGCTCCTGCAAGCCAGGATTATATCGCATCTGAGCAATTCACACCGGATGGAAAAATGAGTGATGAAGAATCTTATCAAGATGAATTCGTTCTCAATCCTGAACAAGAAGAAGAGTTCTATAATAAATATTTCTTTATTCTGAACTACAGATTCGCACAAACCACATGGAAAGAATGTTCCGAGGAAATCACTGGGAACTACTATGGGTACAACTGTTCGGATCGTAGACGTATTTCAGTCATCTTGAAGTCTTTTATTGAGAATCACATCTACTCGTGCATCGACGAAGGTCTAGCTGCGCAAGGTGGTGGAAAAGTTTCTGAACTTCACATTGTCCATGCGGGAATCACTGGAGATCGAAATCACTCTCCACGAAGTCTTCACGCTGAGAATCGTGCAGTGGATGTAAAGTCCTTCGATATGAAATTAACGAATGGATCTGTTAAGGAATTTGTTTTCGCCAACACAAGCCATAAACCTTTCTTCAAAGCGTTTAGGAAATGTTGGGGTAAAGTTGTGAACAAATACAATGGCTGCCCTCTTTACAAAGGCAACTCGGAATTGACGGGCTCAATTGGATGGGAAGATAAAAACCATAAAAGACATATGCATCTTTCAGTTCCTTACTGTGTAAGTGGCCGCTACGGTTCTGGTTATTTCCAAAGATAATCAGGCTTGAGCCGTCGCCTGCATAAAAGAATATAGAAAAACGGCATTCGGATTGGATTGAATGGAGCGAAGTTCTCGCTCCATTCCTTCAACCACCTCTTCCGTTGTATACTTTTTCTCAATCAGCTGGTCTGCAGCACTCAATAATAAATCTTTCCAATAAGAAATCACCTGTCTTCGCCGCTGAGGCTGCCTCGAATCAAAATGCCAGGTCTTCACTTTGGTGCGGACATTTTTAAATCCCACAGAAGTCAAAAGGTTCCCCAACTTAGCACCGACAAATGGATCGCCCGCTCCATCATATTGATAATCATTAAAAGCCATCCAATATTTCCAGGTGCAGGGTGAATAGGGATCTAAGAAAAAAGTGGAGTTCATGACTTCACTGATAAAAACCCGTCCTCCCGGTCTTAAAACGCGCCGAACTTCACTTAAAACTCGAAGTGGGTCCGGAACATGTTCAAGAATCCAACAGAGAAATGCCCCATCAAATTGGGCACCTTCAAAGTCCATATTCTGCGCATCCATTTGTAAAATCTCATATCGCCCTTTGCTGTAACTCAGCTGAGCCAGATGGTTCTTGGCAGCCTCAATCTGAGTGGGGCTTGCATCAATGCAAGTGAGCTGAACCTTAGGAAACCGACGAAGCAAAATGGCCGACTGCGCACCGACACCACTTCCCACCTCAAGAAGGCTTTTGCAATTTGAGAAATCGATGTCACGGTAAATGCTCTGTTCACCAAAATCAGCCTGTCGGTATAGGCGCTCTTGTTCTTCTTTATTAAAACCATGGAGATAGGGAAAATAGCCGTCCTTTTTCATAACTTAGGACCATAGGATAAAGTTTACCTGGCGTCCAAGCCTTTACGAATAACCTCTTCCTCTTCCGCCATAACTAAATCGATAAGAGCGCTGACTCTTAGCCCGTACAATTCTTTGATTTTGCCCAATTGACACTCCGGGAACCGGCAGCGCCCTGCTTCAACATTCGAAATAAACTGCCCACTTTTATATCCAAGCGCTTCTGCCACTTCCGCTTGCGTGAGACCGGCCTTTTCTCGCGCTTCTTTCCACTTGGGGCCGAAGACATTTTTCCTGTGCTTTTTTTCCGTTTTATTCTTCTTACTGAGTCTAAGTTTGATCATAGCGGTAAACTCACGTTATCTAAGCAATCATTGAATCTCAACAATGATCAACCCTAGTCAACAAAACTTGATCGGCGAGAACTAAGTTTGCCATCGCTTCAAGCACCGGAATGGCTCGAGGCAAAATACAAGGGTCATGCCGGCCCGCTTTGGCCATATCAGAAAGTGTGGCGGGGGGCTTAAATCCCACTCGCAAATGCAAATCTTCACCAGTACTGATTCCACCGCGAAGTCCACCGTAAGATTGATTTTCACTATGAAATTTTTTTCCAGATAGCGTTCGCTGCAAGTTTGCAAACCCGATTTCAAAAGAATTCGTCGCACCAACACTCATCATTGCCATTGCGAACTCGGATTTGAGTTTCATAAAAACAGGCTGACCGAGGTTTTGAGGGGTCGAGTGAACAAAAATCTCTATCATCCCCCCAAAACTCTCACCCTCTTCCTTTGCATTTAGCAATAGTTCGTTCGCTTCACGATCCAGTTTTTCTAGTGGCATTCGAGTTGAGAATGTATCCACATTGATTTTTTGATCTTCGATGGATTTGGCCACTTCCAGAATTTCACTTTCATCCATCTTCAAGGAGCCAATTTGTGAAACAAAAGCCGAAGTCTTTATATCGGGAGCAAGGACGTTAAGGAGCATTTGTGCAACACTTCCGCCAATCACACGACTTAAGGTTTCACGACCAGACGCCCTTCCACTTCCCCTTGGATCACTATGGCCGAACTTACTTTGCCATAAATCTGTGGCATGGCCCTTTCTCATTTTCAGATGGGCTTCGGTGTAGCTAGATGAATCATGGTCTTCATTGCGAACTATAATTGCAATGGGAGTTCCAAGTGTTTTGCCATCATATACACCGGATAGAATTTCGGGTTGATCCTTTTCATTTCGCGCCGTCGTGATTGTCGATTGGCCAGGACGACGTCGATTGAGGTTTTTAACTAAAAGCTCGTTATCAAAAGGAACTCCTGCGGGGCAGCCCTGAATAACAGCGCCCAACGCGTTTCCATGACTTTCCCCGAAAGTACTCACTTGGAAAATACGGCCGAAAGTGTTTGCGTTCATAAAAAACGTCTCCAGAAGTCCTGTTGAGCTTGAGCCTGCTCTTTAAAAAAGAGCTCTCCAGAGACATAGCCACAGCCAGCCCGAAGTGCAAGCTCCCTTCCCATGGAGCTCTCAGAGTAATTGAGATCCACGAGGTCTTTGAGGTGTGAAAGAGGCTCGGGAAACTTCACATCTGGGCTACGAATGGAGGCCCAGATCAAAGTGGATTCTTGAGGAATATTCCCGCCACTTCGTGCTTTAAAAAATTTTGCTCCTGGAAATACGGCTTTTAGAGTTGGCGCAAGTCCACCGCCTCCCCAGATGATGGGATCTTTGCGATCTATTCTTTGAGCCAAATTCTTAAGTGCGATCAGGTCTGTGTTTGTACCAATGATTTTGTCATTAGATATATAAAGTGTATTTACAGCCTCGATTTCATAAGGAGCTGGATCGGCTGAGTTTATAGTTTTAAAGGCTTCTTTTTTGAGTGGAGAGGTCACCGCTGCTGCGCGAAGACCCAATTCCTTGAGTATCTCCAACCCAGTCTTGAACTCATGAACAGGTAAATCGATAGCCACAAATGGCATGTGAAAATCTTTGAAAAAATCATGATGAAAAGAGGGCGACCAGCTCAAATGAACTGGATCACCCAGAACGGCGGCAAAACCTTGATTCGTTAATGGCTGAAGCCAGGTTTCATACCAAAAGGGCTGATCAGGGGCAGAACCTTGATCGTCCCGCACAAAATGAATTGGCATCTTTGGCCCAAACAACCGTCGATACCAACGCCAACGCCCTGTTGACGAGCGCGGAAGAAACGCACGATGTCTTGGATCTTCCAGGTACCACTCATGCCCCAATTTTAATTCTGTGAAGTTTTTAATCTCAGGAGACCATTTTAAAATGGATCCTTCTGGCAGATCAAAATTTTTAAAAATCTTAGCGTTGGAATCATGAAGTGAGTAAGACCAAAAACCAAGATGAGGTGGCTCACCTAACGACAAATCCCAATCGGAATCATACCCCATTGGCTGAGGTGATCTATCCTCTAATCTACGAAATGAGTAATAAATCCGATTGGCTTCAAACTCTTTGATTTTATTTTTCGTTTCACGAAGATCATCTCGAATTTCAACTCGACGTGCGAATTTAAAGATGTTCTTTTTGTTTACTCGTTCGACGTCCCCTGGAAGAAGAGTGATATCAAAAGGTGTTTCATCCATTTTGCATTTGAGCTCTGAAAACCAAAAAGCGAAAAAATGAATTAAGACTTTCTCTGAGGCCCACTTCCCTTCAGGAAGTGTCAGAACTTGAGTGTGGATCTTTCGAAATCGCTGTTCACGCTCCTCGAAGCGTTTTTGCCACTCTTCAAGTGGTGACATATTTTTATCAAGTCTTGGACGATCCAGAAAGATTCGTCCAGAAATATCACTTTCGCGTCTCAACCAGATAACTTCGTCGGCCTGAACTCGTGAGATATCAAATCCGCCGCCAACGGCAATGATCTTAGGAGTGTGATTGGACTTCGAAATCAAATCAAAGACTTCGCTCTCCAGTTTTCGAAACTCCGTTTCACCATCCTTTTTGAAAATTTCATCGATGGATCCGTAGCGATCTTCAATTTCCAGGTCTAAATCAATACATTGCACATCACGCTTAAGGAAAGAAAGCTTCTGCCTAAGTGCACTCAGTGCCCACGACTTTCCAGCTCCACGATGACCCACAATTAAAAAAATCAAAGCTCTAGCCCTATATAATTCCAAAACTCCGGAAAACTCTTTTTAACCACATCCGGATCGCGAAGTTCAAATTGCACACCTGCTTTTAATAGCACACCGGCAGCCATTGCCAATCGGTGATCCTCTTCGGGATCAAACCGAAATCCACCCTTCAACTTCTTTGCCGGATCAATTGCGATCCCATCTTCAAATTCTTTGACCTCACAACCCACCAAGTTCAATAGCTCTTTGATTTTTTCGATACGGGAAGACTCTTTGAACTTTAGATGAGGAGCCCCTCTTAACTCTGAAGGCCCTTTAGCAGTTGCGCACAAAGCCGCAAGCACTGGAAAAAGATCTGGCGAGCCTTTCAAATCAGCCCGAACTCCATTTAACCTCGCAGATTTTGAAACCTTCAAATGATGACCTTCTAACGAGATCTCAGCACCCATGGCTTTCAAAATTTCAATAAAATAGATATCCGGCTGAAGGCTGTTTTGTGGAAAATCGTGAAGAACAAGATTTCCACTGACTGCTGCGGCTGCAGCCAATGCAAAGCAAGAGCTTATATCAGGCTCAAGCTTGATTTCATCTGTAGAAATTTTTTGGTCTCGTAAAACACAAAAGTCATCACTCCAGTAGCGAAATCTCATACCTAGCTTCTCAAGCAGTCTTTGAGTCATATAGAAATAAGGCCGGGACAAATTGAAGTCCTCTGGAGAAACATACAGATCAAAAGGAAGATTCCAGGCGCTCAATACAACAGCTGATAAGAACTGACTGGATTTTCCACTTGGAACATATAGAGTGTCCCCTTGTGGCTTCCATCCCTGACTTTCGATGATGATTCTGTCATCAGTTAATTCTGCAGCAACTCCCAGTTGGGAAAGAATTCTTATTAATTCCTGATTGGGTCTTTGAAAAAGTCTTTTGCTTCCAGTGAGTTCAAAGCGCCCAACCTCTCTAGAAAGTCTTAATGCTAAAAACCGTAGAACGGTACCTGCTTCTCCACAATCGAACTGATGATCCTGTCCGATTCTTGAAACCGCCGCACTCATTTTGATAACATCGTCAGCACGCGATTCGCCTTCAATTTTTAGTTCAGAAAAAAAACTTTTGGCGATCAATGCTCGGTTAAAGAGAGATTTCGATGAGGGCAATACACCAACAAAGTTCAAATTCGAGTCCAACCCTGGCGTTGTGTTTCAGTGATAAAAGACTGAACGGCTACCTTTTTATAAAACGGCTGACCGAGCTTCTCTAAAAAAACAAAATTTAAATTATGCGTGTCCAAAAGCTTTTTATCTTCGGATATAAATCGATTGAGCTTGGATTCAGTCAGAAGGCGATATTTTTTTACAAAATCATCCGGTGCCAGAAACCCGAGCTGACCGACTAGAATTTCAATGGCTTTGTCTTTCTCAGATGTACTCATATAACCCTGATGATGACTCCATAAAACCGCAAACAAAAGGCCTTCACCAACGGCAATCCCGTGCGCAAGGCCGAAATAACTCTCAAGCACATGACCAAAAGAGTGCCCCAGATTCAAAACCTGTCTTTCGCCGGATTTTTCAAACGGATCCTTTTCGACCCACTTGTTCTTAGCTTCAATCACTTGCGGAAGAACCTTCCAAATGAATTCGATATCTAATTTTTTAGTGGATATGAGCTGATCTAAAAGATCACCACCCTCAATAAATGCCATTTTGCTAAGCTCACCCAGTGCAGATTGAATTTGCATCTCAGGCAGCTCTTCAAAGAAATCTCTGATGATTAAAACCGATTCAGCACTATAGAAACTACCCACTTGGTTCTTGAAATCACCCACGTTCAATGCCGTCTTGCCACCATGAGCAGAGTCCATTGCCGCGAGAAGTGTGGTGGGAATATGGATAAGAGGAACTCCGCGCTTTAATACGGTTGCAATAAAGCCTGAAAAATCTCCGACAGATCCGCCCCCGATACCAACCACACATAAAGACTTATTGGAAAATGGGGTAATCAATTTAAAAATCTTTTTAATATGGTAAGCAAATTGATCGATGCTTTTTAAACTCTCCCCACCTTTAACTTTATAAGCATAAGGAAATTTACGAATCCACTCGCTAAAATTCGCATTCCTCTCAAGGCGAGCGTCATAGATCATAAGAAATTTCTCAGGCTTATGACTAAGACCTTCACTCAGACGCTGGTTGGATGGCAGTTTTCGCAAAAATTGAACTTGTGTCTTCATACGTTTCTCAACTTAGGGTCTAACCGATCACGAAGTCCATCGCCAACCAAATTAAACGTGAGAACCACCACAAGAAGGCTCAAGCCTGGCCAAGTCACGACCCACCAAGCCGACTCCAGATAGGCGCGAGAGTCCCCCAGCATCACTCCCCATTCAGGTGTGGGGGGCTGAGCGCCAAGACCAAGAAATCCAAGTGCCGCCATATTGAGGACAGCATCGCTAAATCCCAAAGTGGCTTGGACAATCAATGGCGTAAGGCAATTCGGCGCGACTGTTTTGAAAATCAAATGAAAGTGATTAGCGCCAAAACTCTTTGAAGCTTGGACGTAGTCCTTTGACATTTCATTCAAAACGGATGCTCTGACAATTCGAATATATCCTGGCAGTGCCACAATAGATACGGCCCATACTGCATTCATCAGTCCCGGACCAAGAATTGCGACAACCACCATCGCCAGAAGCAGTGAGGGAAGCGACATAATCACATCCACAAACCGAACCACCATACGATCAATAAATCCACCGAAATACCCTGCAAATAGACCTAAGAGAGACCCAATCGTCAGAGAAATAAAGACGATTAAAAAACCAAGCCCAATTGAAACTCGTGATCCGAAAATAATTCGACTCCAAAGGTCTCGACCCAAATCATCCGTTCCCAAAGGATGAGAAAGTGTGCCTGCGGCATTCCAAAATGGCGGCACAAGGCTTTGATTCGGAAAAACCTGATTGGGAAGATAAGGAGTGAGCCATGGTGCAAGAACGGAAATCAAAAAGAAAAAACCTAAAATCCACAAGCCTTTCATAGCGCCTCGCTTTTAAGCCGCGGATTCAAGTAGAGATAAAGAACGTCCACAAAGATATTAATGGCGATCACAAAAAATGAAATTAATAAAATTCCTCCTTGGATCACTGGATAATCTCTGGCGATCACACTCGTGACCAACCACTTTCCGATGCCAGGCCAGGAAAAAATTGTTTCCGTAAGAACCGCGCCCGTTAAGATCGTCCCGAACATCAAGCCAACAACGGTGACAATTGGAATCAATGCATTTTTAAGAGCGTGGTGAAAGATCACCTTCGATGCACTTAAGCCTTTTGCTTTCGCCGTTCGTACATAGTCCTCTTTTAAAACCTCGAGGAGACTTGAACGTGTCATTCGCGCAATCGCAGCCATTGGAACAGTTCCCAGTACAAGAGCTGGCAAAATCAAATAGCGAAGTGCATTTTGAAATCCAGGCCACCCACTTCCTCGCACCCAGACATCGATCAACATAAACCCACTCCAGGGCTCTAAGTCATAAAGAGGACTGATTCGTCCTGAAACAGGGGTCAGCCCCAGTTGAACAGAAAAAATCAATATCAATAAAAGTCCCCACCAAAAAATCGGCATGGAGTAACCAAACAAACTGATCGACATCAAGATACGGTCCCAAAGACTTCCTCTGCGAAGAGCGGAAAACACACCCAACGGAATTCCCACAAGCACTGCGAAACTCAGTGCAAAAAATCCAAGTTCGATGGTGGCCGGAAAACGATCGATAAACTCTTTTAAGACTGGCTGCCTGGATACGATGGAGTCACCAAAATTTCCACGGACAGCTTCTTTGATAAATTTAAAATACTGAACAAAAAGAGGCTGATCTAAACCAAGGTTTGCACGAAGCTCCGCAACCAATTCTGGAGACCCTCCACGCTCTCCCAGCATAAGAAGAACTGGATCGCCAGGAAGCATGCGAATCAGTGCAAATGCGATAACACTCACTAAAAAAAGTGTGGGAACACTTTGCCACACTCTTTTCAGAAACAGTTTTATCATTGAGCCAGATCGAGAGGGTAAAACTCCTCTACACCGATTGGATTGATCTTATATCCTTTCACTTTTTTCGAAATCGCACGAAAAACCTGAGCATGCGCAAGCGGCGCCCAAGGAAGCTCTCGAGAGAAAATCTTTTGAGCATTATGATAATGCTTGATCCGAGCTTTTTGATCACTGACTCTTTGGGCCGCGATCACTTCCTTATCAAATTCTTCATTGCACCATTGAGCGGAGTTGCTGCCGCCATCTCTGGCCTTGCAAGTGAGTAAATTGCTAAAGAAATTGTCTGGATCTCCTGTATCCGAAATCCAACCCAGATGAAGAAGCTGATGCTCGCCGCGCTTGGCTTTGTCCAAGTAAGTGGGCCAATCATATGTGACTAGTTTCAACTTCACTCCGATCTTTGCAAGATCCGCCTGCATCAACTCACCCATTTTCTTACCGTTTGGATTGTAAGGACGAGAAACTGGAAGTGTCCACAATTCGAGCTCAAGACCTTTTTCGAATCCAGCTTTTTTAAGCAGCTCTTTTGCTTGCTTAACATCGTAAGGAATATTCTTTGTGGTTTTATTGTATCCCCAGAGGGTGGGAGGAATTGGGTTCTTCGCGAGCTCGGCTGTATCCAGATAGATGAGCTTTAAGTACTGAGTGCGATCAAGTCCCATGGTGATTGCCCGTCGGACATCTGGGTTATTCAGCGGCGGCTTTGTGACATTGAAGGCCATATAGCCAATATTCAGTCCCGCTTGGTTCATCACTGAGATATTGGGATGAGCTTTCATTGCAGTCAAATCTGTAGGTGCAGGCTCTGCGATGAGGTGACACTCACCTGTTTTTAATTTTTGAAATCGGACAGATGGATCGGGAGTGATTGAAAAGACCACATGATCCAGTTTAGGCGCACCTTTGAAGTAATCTTTATTAGCTGTGTAGCGAATGCTCGAGTCTTTGACATAACGAACAAGCTTAAATGGCCCGGTGCCAACCGGATTGAGATCCATTTTCTGTGGAGTTTTCTTTTTGAGCAGCTCGTCCGCATATTCCTTGGAGTGTATCACTGCAAAGCTCGTTGCCAGGTCGGTCAAGAACGGCGCATGAGGGCGGGTCAATACGAATTCAACATTCAAGTCATCTATTTTTTTAATACTCTCTATCAGCTCACTCATCCCAATGGACTTAAAGTATTCGTAGCCCCCGCCACTGATTTTATGGAATGGATGATTCCTATCTCTCATTCGCTCGAAAGAAAAAACCACATCGTCGGCATTCAGCGGGCGTGTGGGTTTGAAGTCTTGAGTGGCATGAAACTGAACATCTTTTTGCAAAGTGAATCGATAGGTTTTTCCGTCTTTTGAAATGGTCCATGATTTTGCAAGCGCAGGCTCGAGCTCCGTTGAGCCATATTTGAACTCGATCAAGCGATTAAAGATCATACTGCTTGTTGCATTGAACGTCGGTCCATCACTTCCAAGTTGAGGATTAAAAGTGCTTGGCGAGGCTTCCGAGCAGTAAACAAAGATCTTCTCAGCTGCTGACGTGGTCGCAACCAAAAAACTTAAGCTCAGTGAAATGAAATAAGAAACGAAATGGATAAACTTCATAAAACATCCTCGCGTTCGCTATTGCTATAAAGACCAATCGATCGGTTTTTGTCCGTGAGTCTGTAAGTATTCATTGGCTTTGGAGAAATGTCGACATCCAAAAAATCCGCGATGCGCCGAAAGAGGAGAGGGATGTGGCGCCTTTAAAATCAAATGTTTTTTTGAATTCAAATGAGCACCTTTCTTCTGCGCAAAGCTCCCCCACAACATAAAAACCAGATGCTCGCGATCTTCATTCAAACGATAAATGATTGCATCTGTAAATTGCTCCCAACCTTTGTTCTGATGACTTCCTGCTTTGCCATTTTCCACACTGAGTGTTGCATTCAGAAGAAGCACCCCCTGATCCGCCCACTTTTTCAAATACCCATGATTTGGTCTCTTAATACCAAGATCAGATTCGATCTCTTTATAAATATTGAGAAGTGACGGCGGAATTGGAACTCCTGGTTTGACTGAAAAGCTTAATCCATGAGCTTGCCCGGGTCCGTGATAAGGATCCTGACCAATAATGACGACTTTCACCTTTTCAAAGGGAGTGCTGTCAAAAGCAGCAAAAAGCTCAGAGCCCTTGGGAAAGATGGTTTTTCCCTTTTTTTTCTCCTCTTTTAGAAACTGTTTTAAGTTCTGCATGTATGGTTTTTGAAACTCTTCGCCCACATGCTTTTTCCAGGATTCTTCTAGACGAATGACTTGTTTCTCAGACATGAAAATAAGCTCCCAAATTCGCGGGGTTGAGGCAACCTTCTGGACGTCTCACACTGAGACAGGACCTGTTGAAATCCGCCGAATTTTGATAGAATTAAGCCTGGGAGATGGGAAATTTACATCCTGACCATCGGGTATAAGTTGTTGAAATAACACATATTATGAAAAACACCAGGCTAAAGAGCCACCTTGACAGGAGAAAAATCGCTCCCAGATTTAAAATCAGAGAAAGGAGGCGATTATGTCTCAAAGCGACAACAACAACAATAGTACTGTCCTGCCGTTCGAACCCAGTGGCGAAGAGCGAGCCTTTCTTTATCAGCAGGTTCAGGATTTAGAACCAATCGCGTCTCAGTTTGGATCAATTACGGTTCTTGTTGAACAAAGTTATCCCGAAGAAAACCCAGATGATCTTACTTATGAAGTGACGTTTGTGGTGGCACCAGAAAGCATGGAGTTTCGAGTTGCAGCACGAGGACAAAACCTTTTTGAAACCTGTATTGCTGCAAAAGACGAAACACGAGCACGTTTGAATCAATTGATTAATCAGGTTCCGGATCAGGCTTTGGCTGCTGCTCGCGAGCAAAACCTTCAGATCCCTCCAGAGTTATTGCATTGATCGCACTCTTTGGATAGTTTGCCGATCACTATGGCGAAGAAGAAGGACGATACTTTTTTTCTAATCAGTTACAGAGACCCAAAGGATGGCCAGATTGTTTCTCTCAAAGCCAGAGAGATCTCGGATTCTTCTTTGGGTCTTGGCTTTATAAGAATCTCTGATTTTATTTTTCATACGGAAGGCCTCGTTGTTCAGCCCACCGAAGAGCAATTAAAGAAGCGCTTTGAAAATGTTAAGAGTTTTCACCTTTCCATCTATTCCATCGTTTCGATTGAAGAGCTTGGAATGAAGCATGTCGGTTTGAAATTTAGGAACGACAAGTCCAAGATTTTATCTTTTCCAGATAATGGTCCACTGACTCCACCACCCGTAAAATAATTTAGAAGTGCTCAAAGGATTTGAAATTTTGAGCGATTTTGGCAAATGCCGGATCACGCCACTCAATCTTTTCTTTTTTAGATTTGAGGATACGGCCAATGGGAAAGAGCTCGGATTTGAATTTTCTTTTAAATTCCTGATTCAGTTGATTTATTCTTTTCGAATCAACGGTGAGCAAAAGTTCGTAGTCTTCTCCCCCAATAGAGGCGTACTCATAGTGTGACTTTTTAAAATGTTGAGAGAAGCTTTTTAACTCTGAACTTTGCGGAACACTTGAGTGATCGAGCTCAACAGAAACACGGCTGGCTTCACAAAGCCGTGTGAGATCTTTAATAAGACCATCGGAAAGATCCATCATGGATGTCACGGAAGACTTAGTGCTTAGCCATAGGCCCATTTCTACTCGAGGAACTGGTCGATGATGCTTCTTTAAAAGCTTATTTCGAATGGGCGACTTCCAACTTTTGTTTTGTAAAAACAAACCGGCTTTGGAATCTCCGAGTGGACCTGTCACACAGAGGATATCACCAGCATCAGCTGTTGATCGCTTTTTAATCTTTTTGACTTGTGCTTCTCCAAGTGCGGTCACAGAGATGAACACTGAATTCAGACTTGAAGTCGTGTCGCCTCCGAGGAGTGGCACTTTATACCTCTGACTGATTTCCAGGTAGCCTTGAATAAACTCATTAATCCATGAGCCGGTGTATTTCTTTGGGAGCGAGATATTTAGGAGCGAGCCTTTGGGTTTTGCTCCCATAGAAGCAAGGTCACTTAAGTTCACAGCCAGGCTCTTCCAGCCCAGATCTTTGGGAGGAATGCTTTTTAGATCGAAATGCACCCCTTCGACCAATGAGTCAGAACAAATAACAAGATCATGGGATTTTGAGAGCGATAAGTGAGCGGCATCATCACCAACCCCCATTCCATTTATCCACTTCTGATGAGTTTTGGTTTTTTCTTTTAAATAGTGAATAAGATCATCTTCCACGGGATGAAACCTAGAGGTTTAAATTTTGAGACGCAAGGGCTGTGACTGAAATTATTTCGTGAAGTGATAAGAGAGTGACAGGGGAACGATCACATATTTTTTGAGGGGGTCGGTTAATGCGTTTATCAAAGATTTATGATTTTACTTTTAGCTTAGAGATTTCAGCAACTTAAGCCTTGCCGCCCATTCCACTTCTGTCTTGTGAAATTTTCAAAACTAGCGCCGAAATTGGGCCCCGAAATTGCTCTTATGCCAGGTATACAGATTATAGAAAACGAGTGTGGCCCCTTGGCTTATAGGGTTGGTCAGAGCTCTTTATTCATTGGAGGAATAAGCTATATGCAAGCGATCAGGGTGTTGGTTTTAAGTGGAGTGATAGGATTTGGTTTCTTAACTCATGCTCAAAAAACCTATGCCGAATGTGTGATCGCAGAAGGCTCTGAAGTGGCTGCGATGTCATTGAACGTAAGGGTACTTAGCCAAGACTCCGCAGAGGTCACATTCAACACTGAGCAGGGTGAAGCCAAAGACACTTGCAAAGTCACTTCTCAATCTAATGATAGCTTAAATGTTCTTTGTGAAGCCTTCGATATTGAGAACCCTGAAAAGGTCATCGGAAGCATCACTTTGATTATCAATGGCCCAAGTAGCCACATCCTGATGAAAGCTTTAAGTCAGTCCGGTCAACGCGACTTTCAAACTTTTTCCGAAATGAGCTGTATCTAATAATACTTACAGCTCGGAACAAGAATATGATCCGTAAACAGCGGCTTAAAATTCTTTGGTCGCCAGAAAACCTCGTTTTTAGTTTTATATATTGGCGGATTAGGTACGGCGTACCTTTAGTAGAGGCCGGGGCTGACGAGTTTCTTTTCGGCGACCTGGAAGAGGGATTGGACCACAAAGGCCATAACGCAAACCGGGATCGCACCTTCCATGATGGTTGAATAATCATTGAGCGCAAGACCCGCTAAAATAGGAGTGCCGTAGCCGCCAGCACCAATCAGTGCGGCCAGTGTGGCTGTTCCAATGGCAATAATCGATGAGGTTTTGATTCCCGCCAAAACATACGGAAGAGAAATCGGCATTTGCACATGCCAAAGAGTTTGCCACTTATTCATTCCCAGTTGCTTGCTCATATCCAAAAGAGTCTTATCCACCAGCGAAAGTCCGGTGTAGCTGTTCACAACAATCGGAAGAAGGGCATAAAGAATCAAAGCAATGATCGATGGCAAAAAGCCCACTCCAAAAAACGGAATCATAAAACATAAAAGTGCAAGTGACGGAATGGTTTGAAAACCTGAACTTAGAAACATCACGATATGTTTTAGGTTTTGATTTTCAGTTGCACCATACGCCAAAGGAAATCCAATAAGGATCGCAAAGAACACGGACACAAAGACCAAATAGCTGTGCTCGATGCCGTAGGCTTTGATCCGCCTTAATCGACTGTCGACTTGATTCCCACCGTCGCCCTCAAGAATGCCATGGGCGTAAAGAACACTCGTTGTAGATTCGCGCTTTTCCTCAACATCCGCGTTGAGCTTCATCATTGTGTCTTCATCGATCTTTCCAGCCCACTGGTTGATCAGCTCCCAAAGAAGCGGATTCTCTTTCACAAAATCAATCCGGCTGAGCCAGGCAGCTTCGTAGCGAGGAAAGAATTGAAGATCATCTTCCAGAATCACGAAGTCAAATTTCGCAAGCTTTCCATCTGTTGTGTAGGCTTCGGCCACATCCACAGCACCGCTGGCTAAAGCTTCATAGGAGAGGCTGTGGTCCATGGCTTTATGACTCCTAAGATCTGGAAGTCCATAAGCCTGCTTCAAAGCAAAGTATCCATCACTGCGTTCTAAAAATTCGTGACTAAATCCCGCAGTTAATCTTGGCATGATCTCTTTTAAATCAGAGATTTTCTTTAAGCCGTATTTTTCAGCTGTCTTGCGGCGAACCATGATGGCATAGGTGTTGTTGAATCCCAGTGGTGGCCCGAGGATCAAGCCCATGGGTTCTAAATGTTTATTGATCTCCTCAATATCCATTTCCTTTTCATCACGCTTTAAAATGGCTTGAAGTATCGTGCCTGTGTATTCCGGGTAAATATCAATCGCTCCGCTTTTTAAACTTTCTAAAACGAAGCCAGTCCCACCCATTCCAAGCTTAACGCTCACTTCTTCATCTGTGTCATTGAGAGTCTCAACAAGAAGCTGAGCCAGAATATAGCTTTCTGTGAAATTCTTTGATCCGATTGTGACCGCATGGATCTGGTGATGGAGAAAAAAACTAAAGAAAAGTAAAAATGCTTTTAATTTCATTGGTCCTTTAATGGGGTGAAGATAGAAAGTCTCTTGTTAATAAAGAATCGGATCGAGAAGAAAGCTCTTCATAGCTTCCCGACTCAATCAGCTTGCCACTTTTCATAACTAATATTTGATCTCCCAAGGTTTTGGCCTCGAATAGAGAATGCGTAACGATGATGACGAGTTTTTTGAGCCTTGTGAAAAGCTGGCGCCACTCGTTTAAAATTTCAGTTTTGGTTTTCATATCCAGTGCTGAGAGTGGCTCATCAAATAAAAAGACTGGTTGATTCAAAAACATGCACCTCATGAGGGCAACTCTTTGTCTTTGTCCGCCACTCATTTCAGATGGATATTTATTGAGCTGCTCTTTGGGCAGTAGAACAAGATCCATCATTTCCTGAAGACGTTCTTCAATCTGCTTAGGACTCATTTTTAAAATTTTAGCCTGAAGACAGACATTCTGCTTCACAGTCATATGGGGAAAAAGCCCATAATTTTGCGGCATAAAACCGACTCTTTGTGAAAGCTCCTTGAGATTGCCTTCATTCACGTCGATTCCATCAATCGTGATGGTGCCCTTTTCTAGAGGTAAGAGGCCGGTGATCGTCCTTAAGAGAGTGGACTTTCCAGAGCCGCTTTCTCCCAAAAGGGCGTAAACCTGACTGTGAGAAAACTCGTAAGAGATCTCATCGAGATAGAAATTTTCAGAAAGCCGCACATAGGCTTTATCTACTTTTATATTTGAATCTGACATTGATGGTTTTCGTGGTAACAGACTTTCACATAAATTCTAAGTATTAATTTTTCGCCTTTGGTCGAGAAGGCCCTGAGATCGTTCTCAGCCTTAAATTATAGTAATTTCAATAGTTTGAGAAAAAGGTCCAGGACAGAAGAGGCCTCAAACTTACACTTGACTTACACATAACTTACACATAGATTCGTTTTATGGCGAAGAACAAAGTTTTATCACCAAATGAGTTGAAGGTCTTAGGGTTCATTGAATCCTACCTTGAAACGAATGGATTTTCCCCGTCCTTTCAGGAGATCAAAGACCATTTTGGTTTTGCATCCTATAACTCGGTTCAACGCTATGTAAAACAGCTTCAAGGCAAAAACTTTATCTCCACTCCTGCAGACAATTCGAAAAGAGCCCTGCAAGTCTTGAAGTCATCAAAGTCGTATTTAAGTTTGCTGAAAATGAGTTCAGCAAAAACGAGCATTAACGAAAAAAACCGAACCCAACCCTCGAAGAAGGAGACTCTACTTAGAGAATTGTCTCCTCCCTTGGTGGAGTCTCTTTCTTTACCTCTTTTAGGTCGGGTTGCGGCTGGAGCTCCTATTGAAGCTTTCAATCATGACGAGTTTGTTGATGTTCCCGCTTCATTGGTTCGATCTGCAGCTAAAACTTTTGCTCTCTCTGTTCAAGGACAATCTATGATTGAAGATGGCATCCTGGATGGAGATGTGATTCTTGTTCAAAAGCAAAGTTATGCACGCAATGGTGAAACTGTTGTTGCAATGATCAATAACCAAGCCACCGTAAAGAGATTTTATTTACATTCAAAATCGAATATCCACACCTTTCCACAGAGTAATACACATTCCGATGATTCGACTCAGGTTGAATTAAGACCTGCGAACTCAACGATGAACTCGATGTGGTTTCTTCCTGATGATGTGCACATTCAAGGTGTAGTGGTTGGACTGATCCGCCGTTTTTGATCGGGCGTAAAAAAGTTTTTATATCAACGACATCTTAGGAAGTCGTTCGTAAATCTCTATTCGCAAGTGCGAAGTGAAAGTTTATGGACGGCTTGGCTTTGTCGTGCGCGAAAATCGCGCCAGTAGAGGAAAAGGAGGTGCCAAGTGAATGCTTTCTTAAAGAAAATGATCGAAAGCGCCTCTTCTTCCCGAGCCCTTCAATTTTTAAATGTCGACAATATTCAACCACCAGAAGGTTTACCAACTGGTTTTCAACCTTTAGATGAATTTCTTTTATGGAGAGGGCTTCCTAAAGGAGCTTTGACTTATATAAGTGGTCATAAAGGACTTGGGCTCACATCACTTTGGATTCAAACCGCTCTTCAAATCACTCAAAAAGGAAAGCAAGTCGCATGGGTGGAAGACACCGCAACCCGGCTTAATCCATGGAGTCTTAGACTTCAAGGTCTGTGTCTGAACCGACTCTTTTGGGTTTCTGAACCCAAGGATTTAAAGCAAAAGCTTTGGGTGATGCAGGAACTTTGCAGTCTGGATTTCTTCGAAATGATCACATGCTCACTTGGAACTGAATTTCTAAAAGACCATCAACTTTTAAAACTGAAACGCCTGGCACAAAGACACCATACGGCTCTTGTTTTTCTATCTCCTCGAGCTTGGTCGCATCCTTATTTGGCGCTGTCTTTGAGTTTTCAGGAAGAGAACTTAGTTGTTTTACGAGCTTTGCATCGCCCGACCCCATACGCCATTGAAAGGAGAAAGCTTTATGCGCACACTTTGCCTGAATTTGCACCAGAGGGAGAAGCCCAACCTCGCAGAGAACTTTTTGGTTTTCAGTCCAAGGGTTCATTACCGTGATCCGGGGCTGGTTTTCTTAGAGGTTTCCACCACTGCATCTCTTTTTGGTGGAGAGGAAGGTCTTTTTAAAGAAGCCACCGAACTTGCAAAAGATTTTTTTCCTGATGCTCAAGGAGCGATTGCCGACTCACCGGCCGTGGCACAGCTGCTTTGTGAAGAAAAGCCCTCTTATATAGCCAAGCCCAATCAGGAGTTGGAAGAGCTGAATGAAGCTCCTCTTTTTCGACTTAGAGATCTGGAAGGGCTGATTGCTTGGCGATCTTTTCGCGAAGTGACTCAGATTGTGGATTTTTTCTCAGCACTTGGAATCCAGAAAATTGGACAGCTTAGACAGTTTGAAATCGACTCATTAAGGGAGAGATGGAATGAAACGGGATCACTTTTATGGAAACGACTTCATGGACTCGACCGACAGATTATATCCCCTCTCGTACCTACGGAGAGTTTGGAGGATTACGTTTATCTGGATTTTTCTGTGTCTCACCTTCCTTTTTTACTTCACTGCTTAAATCAAAGTTTAAAGCAGCTGATGAAAAGACTGGAGGGACGAAGAGAGTGCGCACAGAAAATCACCTTACAGCTTTTTTGTGAATACTCCGGTCAATGTCATTTGATTGAACTGGCGCCCAATTCACCAAATCGAAACCTTGAGCTTTATATAAAGCTTCTCGAAAACAAACTCTGCGATATTTCGCTCGATAATCCTATTAAGGAATTTAAAATTGAAGTGCTCTCTGCTCCTGAAAAAATCCAACAGCTGGATTTTTGGGAGCCAAGACATAAAGAAGCCGACAAGCTGAATCAAGTCTCAAGTCTTTTCAAACAAGCTTCGCTCAGCACAGGCTACCTTTCACCACGCGATGAAATCTTTCCCGAGAACTCTTGGGACATCTTAGATGATTATGAAGATCGGATCGAAGTGGATGATTACATCGAAGTTTCTGGTCAGAGTTTTCGTGTGAGTCCGGCCTATTCAAAAGCTTTGCCCTCTTCCCCTCGGCCCTCACGACTTCTAAAAGATCCTAAACCTTTAAAGAAAACCCAAGTGAATCGCCTTCAGTTCTTAAGTTCTCATCCTGTTGAGCGCTTAGAGGGATCCTGGTGGGAGGACACAAGAGGACGAGATTACTTTTTTGCCATTTCCCCACAGGGGCAGTTCTTGTGGGTCTATTTCGACCGCATTGAACAAGGCTACTACCTTCATGGCTATTTTGACTGATGTTTTAAATCATACCCACTTCCATGAAGCTCCCCCACACCGCTCCCAGGCAGTACTTTGGTTACGGACGATCAAAAGATCGTCCTGAGGAGCAAAACAAACTTCCCTCAACCCGTGCTTCTTTTCCATTTGTTGAACTCTTAGCCCGATCTAATTTTTCTTTTCTTCAAGGTGCATCTCATCCCGAGGAGATGGCCATTCATGCGCAACGTCTTGGTTATAAAGGGCTTGGGCTTTGTGATTTAAATGGTCTTTATGGTGTTGTTCGCGCTTTTCAAGCCATTGAGTACCCCTCTCAGTTTTTAATGGAAGAGAGTTTTTATCAAAAACTCAAATTTCATGTGGGTGCAGAGCTTTGGGTGAAATCCAATGAGGAAGGAAAGACTTGTTTCTCAGTGGCACTTTTACCCATCAATAAAGACGGTTATTTTCAACTTTGTAAGCTCATCACCTTATCCAAACGGCGAAGTCCCAAGGGGTTTGCATCTTTAAGCCTTAAGGATCTGGCTGATCACTCAAAAGACTTGATTGCATTTCCTTTTCCTTCTTGGAGCGATAAAGATCTTGAAAGCCTGATTGAAGCTTTTGGAAGCCATCTCTACTTGCCAGTGCAAAGAGATTACACTTGGGAAAGTCATTTCTTATATAAAGAAGCTTTAGAGATTGAAAAGATTTACGGCATTCCAATTATTGCCACTCAACGCCCACTTATGCATGCTCGGGAAAGAAAACCCATCCTTGATATTTTAACCTGCATTCTTCATAAAACCACTCTTGATCAGGCTACAACCAGACTGACCGCAAATGCTGAGCGCTATTTAAAACCTCTGTCGGAATTAAAAGAGTTATGGAGCGATCGACCTGATGCTTTGGAGCGAACGGTGCAAATCAGCGATCAGCTTCATTTCTCTCTTCATGAATTGAAATATGAGTATCCAAAAGCTCTGTCCCATCAGGAAGAGCCATCCGATGTTTTAAGACGCCTCACCTATCAAGGACTTAAAAAAAGATTTCCACAGGGAATTCCACAAGATGTGGTCAATACCACCGAAAAAGAATTGAGCCTGATCAAAGAGCTTAAATATGAAGATTATTTTTTAACCCTATGGGATATCTGCCAGTTCGCAAACCGCCAAGGGATTCTTTATCAAGGCCGTGGATCGGCCGCCAACTCTGTTGTTTGTTATGCTTTAGAGTTAACTGCTGTCGATCCCACAAAAGTAAAACTTGTTTTTGAGCGTTTTATTTCAAAAGAGCGAGGAGAGCCGCCCGATATTGATATTGATTTTGAAAGTGAGCGCAGAGAAGAAGTGATTCAATACATTTACAAAAAATACGGAGCAGAGCATGCAGCCATGGTTTGCACTGTGATTTGTTATAGATCCAGAATGGCTCTTCGTGAGTGCGCAAAGACTTTAAATATAAAACTGGAAGCCGTTAATGCTTTGATCAAGTACATGGGCAGAGAAGGTCTTTCCCGGCTTAAGAAAGAAGATTTGAGTCTAAAAATTGGAATTTCTAAAAAGCTTTATGACCTTCTTATTCAAACCACATCCGCTCTCGTTGGATTTCCTCGTCACTTAGGAATTCACACCGGAGGATTTTTAATCAGCAAACGTCCCATTTTTGAATGTGTCCCTGTAGAGAAGGCGTCCATGGATCAGCGCTATGTGATTCAATGGAACAAAGATGATCTGACTGTTTTAAAAATGCTAAAGATTGATGTTTTAGGGCTTGGAATGCTTGGAGCTTTAAGAAAATGTTTTGAGCTTTTAAGAAAAAAACGTGGTCGAGACCTTGATCTTTATAATCTTCCTCAAGAAGATTCTCAAACTTATCGGATGATTCAAAAAGCCGACACCATTGGTGTCTTTCAGATTGAATCGCGAGCACAAATGTCTCTCCTTCCAAGACTGAAACCAAAAACTTTTTATGATCTTGTTGTGGAAGTCGCCATTGTACGCCCTGGTCCCCTTCAGGGTGGAATGGTTCATCCTTATATTCGAAGACGTCATGGTGAGGAAAAAATCGAATATGCTCATCCTGCTTTGATTCCTATTTTGGAAAAAACCCATGGTGTTCCGATTTTTCAGGAGCAGGTGATGCAAATCGCATCGAGTGTCTGTGGATTCACTCCAGGAGAAGCGGATGAGCTGAGACGAATTATGTCTTCAAGCTGGAAAAAGCATGATCTTATGCAAGGACTTAGACAGCGCATTGTAAATGGTATGCTTTCCAATGGAATTGAGCTTCAATATGCAGAGCAGATCTATCAAACCATTGT
>CAZWVK010000017.1:0-17071 GCA_964636785.1 uncultured Pseudobdellovibrionaceae bacterium
CATCCAGTGGCGGCGGTGGAATATCGTAGCTTCTTCGCCATATTTTAACCTGATCCGCGCCATGTTTTTCCGCAGTTTCCTCTTTGTTCAAACCCTGAAGACCCCCATAGTGCCTCTCATTGAGTCTCCAGGATTTCGTCACCGGCAAGTAGCACTGATTGGTCTTATCCAGAACGATCCACATGGTGCGAATCGCCCTTCTCAAAACAGATGTGTACACATAGTCGAAGGAGTACCCATCATGTTTTAGTTTTTCACCAGCGCTTTCAGCCTCTTTCACTCCATCTGCCGAAAGATCAACGTCGATCCATCCCGTGAATCGATTATCGAGATTCCACTGGCTTTGACCATGGCGAATAAGAACCAATCTATGAGCTACTTCTGACATCAATTCGAACTTTCTGCCAATTTGTCTTTTTTGGCCTTTACCTCGGCATCGCAAATTTCCAACTTTTCTTCGTACTCATCCTGCCGTTTCATGAGCACCTGACGATATTTTTTAAATCGATCAATTCGATCAATCAAGAATTCCTCGGACACGGCGACAAGCTTTTCTTTTTCATCAAAGCCAATGTTCCACTCGTCTTCCTTGTCAGTGATTCGCTCCAAAGGCTCCGTCCAACGAAGCTTGCCATCACCGCCCAATTTAACTGAGGTCGCCTCGGCTCGGCATTCTTTCAAGGTGCCATACAAGCCCTTTCCGCCAAGCTTTCGATTTCCGTAAACCCGATCTTCCAATTCATAAACTTCATTTTGAAGACGTCTTAATGCTTCATTCATCTCCAATTTTTTCTGAACCACCATATTACCATCTTTAATCCCTAGAGTTTCCTCCCCGACGGCTTGAGATTTTTCCATCTCAGTTTCAATATTTTTTGCTTTATGTTTATTCGTCGCACAGGAAACAACTACACTTCCAGCCACTAGAGCAAAGAAGATATTTGTAAGCTTCATGATTTCTCCTTTTCTTAGGATCATTGGACTTATCTTGTTTGATTCACGGTGTGGATCAACCATTTTTTTTGGTTTTCGATTTCACATTCCAAAGAATCCAGGTATGGGATCTGATTTTTAATTTCTTTAAGCAATGCATCTAAGATTTGCTCATTTTCTTTGACTTCTAGTGAAAGCTGAAAGCCCTGCTCTTCCTTCTGACGTAAACTGTTATTTAAAGTTTCAAAAAGAATTTTTCGCGGAATCAGAACATGAGAGTCCGGATGAAAAGGCCCTTTAAAATTGAAAACCAATTTGATTCGTGAGCCTCCACCCTGTTTCCATAAAACCGAAACGTACTGCGACACTTTTAATGTGAATACTTGGGGACTGGAACTCACCCATTTCAAACCCATAGCTTCGGACTCTTGTACGAACACCTCTTCGAGATCGGAGCCATAAGTTTGAATCAACTTCCAAAGTAAAACCTCAAGACTTGAACTCTCCCGATCCCCTAAATCCAAAAAGGCCTGGTGATCCCAATGGTTTTTAATCTGACTCACCAAAGCAAGCTGTCTCTTTTGATCCATCTGAGATGAGAAAAACAAACTGACATCGAAATTATGACCTAGACCTTGGGGGGAGCTGAGCTCACCAAACAACTCTTGGTTTTTGTCATTGGAAAAGGCGTTGACCCAGTACTTGTGTGCTAAACTGACTGAAAAATGATTCCCAATCTGCAATTTTGACATGTTTCGTCAGCTCCCGTTATAGTTGATAATTGAAGCCGTTAAGGTGAACGTGAAAGAAAGCAAAATCAAGAGGAGATTTTATGGAAAAAGTCTGGCTTAAGTCCTATCCAAAAGGTGTCCCCCACACGATCGACCCGTCCAGTTATTCCTCTGTGGTTCAGCTCTTTGAAGAAAGCTGTGCAAAGTACAAAGACCGCACTGCATTTTCAAACATGGGTGCCGAGCTTAGTTTTGAAGATTTGAATTACCTGACTGCGGATTTTGCGTCTTTTCTTCAAAATACGGCTGGTCTTAAAAAAGGCGATCGCATCGCCATCCAACTTCCAAATATTTTACAGTATCCAGTTGCACTTTACGGAGCGCTTCGAGCTGGCCTGGTTGTCGTTAATACGAATCCTCTTTACACGGCTCGTGAAATGAAACATCAGTTCAAAGACTCAGGTGCAAAGGCTGTCGTTATTTTCGCAAATTCGGCGCACCTCCTGGAACAGATCATCGATGACACAGAAATTGAAACCGTCATCGTCACTCAAATTGGTGATCTCTTAGGATTTCCAAAAAGCTTACTTGTGAACTCTGTTTTGAAATATGTGAAAAAGATGGTTCCAAAATACAATCTTCCAAAAGCATACTCTTTTTATGATGCGCTCGATTTAGGAGCAGAAAAAGCTTATACTCCAATCGATATTCGCTCCGAAGACACAGCTTTCTTGCAGTACACTGGTGGAACGACTGGAGTTGCAAAAGGAGCTGTTCTTACTCACTCGAATATTGTTGCCAATCTCCTTCAGGTCTCGGCATGGAAAAAACCTCTTCTTATTGAAGGCGAAGAGGTTGGGATATTGGCGCTGCCGCTTTACCATATCTTTTCTTTGACAGTGAATGCGCTATCGCTTCTTAAGTACGGCGCGACCAATATTATGATCACGAATCCTCGAGATATTCCGGGATTTATCAAGACATTGCGAAAAACCAAGTTCACGGTTTTTCCAGGCTTAAACACTCTCTTTAATGCACTTATGAATCATGAGGATTTTAACAAAATCGACTTTTCAGGCTTGAAAGTCAGTGTTGGCGGTGGGATGGCCCTTCAAGAAGCGGTTGCAAGAAAATGGATGAAGTTAACGAACAGTCCTATTGTTGAAGGATACGGACTCACAGAAACTTCACCTGTGGCTTCGTGCAATCCCATTGATGGGACCGATAAGGTCGGAACCATTGGTCTTCCACTTCCTTCTACAGAGATGGCGGTGTGGGATGAGGATGGCAAAGAGCTTGGCATTGGCGAGGTCGGAGAGATTGTGATCAAAGGACCTCAAGTCATGAAGGGATACTGGAATATCCCTGGCGAGACTGAAAAGATCCTTGTGAATGGATGGCTTAAGACTGGTGATGTCGGATTTTGTGATGAGGATGGCTTTTTTAAAATCGTTGATCGTAAGAAAGATATGATTTTAGTGTCCGGCTTCAACGTCTACCCCAATGAAATTGAAGCTGTTCTAGCTTCTCATCCAAAGATTCTCGAAGCCGCAGCGGTGGGAATTCCTGATGAGAAATCAACTGAGATCGTTAAAGCGTTTGTGGTTCGCAAGGACTCAAGCTTAACGGAGCAAGAGGTTATTGATTTCTGTCGCAAAGAACTCACAGCCTATAAAGTACCAAAGCAAATTGAGTTCCGTGATGAGCTTCCAAAGACGAATGTGGGAAAAATTCTTCGACGCGCTTTAAGAGATGAGGAAAAGTGAACGGACCGGCTTCATTGAGCCCTAGACTAAAAGCACTCAATTTGAATCTTGATGATTCCATTTATGGAACATTTGCTGAAATCGGTGCCGGCCAAGAAGTCGTCCGCCATTTCTTTCAGGCCGGCAAAGCCTCTCGCACCATCGCAAAAACAATGTCAGCCTATGATATGGCTTTTTCAGATGCGATCTACGGAAAGTCTGGGCGCTATGTCAGTGAAGCGCGACTGGTTAAAATGCTCGATCATGAGTTTGAACTCCTCAAAGAACGACTGGGTGAGACTCGTGGCGCGACCACAAGGTTTTTCGCTTTTGCAGATACCGTAGCCACTCGTTCTAGTGAGGCTGATGATCCAAAGCCACATGGTTGGCTTGGAGTCCGATTCCAAACTCGTCCTGGCGGACCGACCAATGATATTATTTTGCATGTGCGAATGTGGGATCGCTTGAGACTTCAACAGCAAGAGGCCGTTGGTGTTTTAGGTGTGAATCTCATTCACTTGGCATACTTTCCAACTCTGGAAATTTCTGAAATTGTGAACCGTTTAATGGATCACCTCTCACCTTTAAGCATTGAAATCGATATGTTGAGATTTGACGGGCCGGATTTGGAATATATCGACAATCGATTGGTTGCACTCGAATTGGTCAGACAGCAAATTACCGAAGCAATTATGTTTGATCCCGAAGGTGAGGTCTGTCATGTGGATGATTGCGTATTCAAGACTCCTGTCTTAGTTCATCGCGGAACGTTTCGTCCGATCACAAGTGCCAATCAGGAAATCGTAGAGCGAAGCCTAAAACACTTTGAAGCCCTACCGGAAAACAAAGGACTAAATCCCAAAGTTGTCCTGGAAATGACGATGGGAGCGTTGAGTCGCTCAGGCCAGATTGATACCAAAGATTTCTTAGAACGCGTGGACACATTGGGTGTGCTTAAGCATTATGTTCTCATTTCCAATCACAATTATTTTTATCAGCTTAAAGCTTACTTAAGAAGAAGCACCGATAAAATGATTGGAATGGTGATCGGTGGCGCTCTGTTGGAAAAGATTTTTGACGAAAATTTCTATACGGATCTAAACGGTGGGATATTGGAAGGATTCTCAAGACTCTTTGACGACAATGCCATCCTCTTTGTTTATCCTTATAAGTCGGACTCACTTTGCCTGACCTCTCAGAGTTTCTTTCCCAAGCCTCCATTGGGTTCGCTTTTGGAGTACCTCAAGAGCACAAAGCGAATAGTTGATCTTTTAAACTGCGATGATGTAGATACGTCTCTTCACTCTGAAGATGTTCGGGCTCTTTTGGAAAACAAAGATCCGAAATGGGAAGAGTATGTACCAGAAGAAGTCAAAGATTTGATCATTTCTAAAAAATTCTTTGGATTTTAAAAATAAAAAAAGGCCCCTCGAATAGAGAGGCCTTTAAAAGCGAACGCTCTAGAATTAAAGATCCGTTTCGCTTTGTGTTTCTGAATCAGCACCCATTCCGGTGTCTGTTCCAGTGCTTGATTCGTCGGTGACAGATGCAGGAGCTCGCTCCGCTTCACCTTCCACATTCAAGGCTCGGAGAGTCGCTTGATCCAATGATCCACTTTGCTCAAGGCCTTGCTCACTCTGAAATCGGCGAAGAGCATCTTGAGTCTGAGGACCGAGGATCCCATCCACACTGACATCAAAACCTCGTTCAGAAAGAGCGGATTGAACATCTCGCACCTGAGGTTTTGTAAATGTTTGGCCCATTGCAGTCTCTGCAGTCGTCTCACCTTCTCGACCTTTATTCGAATCCATACCAGCACGAGGATGGCGAGTTTCTTCACCAATGCTCACTGATGCTGGTGAGCGGGTCGAACTTTCTTGATTCAATTGCTCAGAATCTTCCATTGCACCTTCACGAGTTGCAGCTGTTCCAGAGTCATCAGCAACTCCAGTATTCATGTCCGAGGTGGCTTGTGAGTCTGTTGTAGTTGAACCAGCTGCGGAGTCCGAAGCATCACTGGAGTCTTGAGCACATGCCACACTGACAAATAAGGAAACGCTTAGAGCAGAAAATAATTTAATTAAAGATTTCATAGTCCTGTATCTCCTTCTTCTTCATCCGTTGCTTCGACATCTGTGTCAGTTCCCATATCCATACCAGATTCCTCCTGCTCTTCTTCTATAGATGCAGGCTCACGAGCATCGGACTCCACTTCCAATCCGGTTTCTGGATCAATTGTAGTGCCAGTATCTGAACCGGTGGTGCCATAGGTTCCGCTGTCGGATGTTGTTCCGGTCGTGTTCGTCGTATCCGTTGACCCGGTGCCCGACGTCGTCCCCGTACCTTCAGCCACAGCTGATCCTAGGAACAGCGAAAATCCTAGAATCGTGGCGATCTTCATAAATTTGTTCATAACCTGTCCTCCTTATAAATAAATCGAATAAATCGATTAAATTGCGCGTCTTGATGGCTACAATTCTAAAAGCGGCAGGTAAGGCAGGCTTCTATATAATATGGTGATTGTTTGAAGAATTGTTCACGATTCTATAGTAATGAGTCGATCACTCTGGATATTAAAACTCTTTAATCTGAAATTGCTCATCATCCAATTAAATGTTTGAGCGGAGTAAAAGCACACGTGTGTTGGATCTTTTCGGTAGTACCATTCCTCAAAACCGATACCTTCCTGATAGAGAAGTGTCATTATTCCGAGACGTCCCTTATGGCGCAAAAGCTTTTTAAGTAGAAGAAATTCTTTATGAGGATGATGGAAGTGCTCAGCCACTTCACTTAAAACTATAAAATCATACCTGTTCTCAAGCACATTTTTTTCCGGCCAAAAGAACGGATCGTAGAGCTCCATCTCATAGCCGTTTTCTTTGAGCATCTGCGCTAGAGCGGGTCCACATCCCGCTCCATAATCCAAACCGTATGCGCCTTGTGGCTGAGTTCTACAAACAAAATCATACAGGGGTCTAAGAAAGTTTCGATAATCCAGATCGTTGATATCGTTCTCATGCAATTCGTATCTCTTGCGCTCTTCATCCGGGGACAGGTAGTAAATGGGATCTAAAAAGCGTAAGTCACAAACTTCGCAATTGAAATACTTCTCGCTTTGATCCGAGAATTTTATTGGAGACGTCTTTCTACTGAAACAAAGTACACATTCCATCAAATCCACAGTGCTGCAATAAAAATGAAAATTCCAAGGCCTAGGGAGCCCAGCATCTTAAATCGATAGCTTGGAATCAACACGCCCATCAGGACTCCCGTGATTGTAATTAAGAGAAGTCCCAAAGCAAAAAGCATTTGAAAATATTTAAAGGTTTGCGGCCCATGACCCTTGTGTAGCTCGACAATAGATTTCAAGAAGTTTGGCTGAACCCGAAAGACTTCCGCGCCGTCATCAGTTAGTTCTGCCACCAGGTGAGTGCGTGAACTTGGACGGAAAACAAGACGCTTTCCAGCTTCGCGAATATATTCGAATCGAAGTGGCACATTTGCATCTTGAAATGTCTGACGAAAAAAATCCTCACGCTCTTCAAGACTCTCTGGGATCGTCCCATTGATTTGAAAGATCTTTTCACTCACTTCAGTGCCCTTAAACCCGAGAAGATAAAGTCCGCCGGAGATCGGCATCATTAAAAGAAATGGCAGTAAAAACATGGACAAGATCAAATGAATTGTAATGAGGTGATGTCTTTTCATAAACTCCAATCCATCAAAAAATAGGATTTAATGCCAGCTCAATTAAAAAGTGAAAACCAATTGACCATTGCCGCCCTCCCAAGTCTCTCCACTTCCAAAGCGGTCAAGATCAAAGCTAAACAGCAGGCGAAAATATCCGCTGGAGTTTTCCACAATATGCCACCTGAGATTCAACCTATGCTCTATAGCAGAAGATGAGTCGCTGTCTGAACGCAGCGCCTCGTGGCCGTAACTCCTGTGCCAAGTGAATTCATACCCCAAATCGAAATTCGAAAAACGATCCCAAGGGCTCAACCAGAAGAAAGGCAAAACATCATAATGAACGAGCCTTCCTTGTTCAGTGGCCCAGGACTTTCGAACTCCGCGAATCCCCGCCTGCACCAAGTCAAATCGCTTCTGTCCGTGAAGCCTTAGGACTTTTTCATCCTCATAACTGGAATCAATGTGAGTTAAGTTTTGCCTGGATTCTAAAGAATAAAATGAGGTGCTTGTCCCATAGAATCCTTCGACCCAATGTCGAATACCTCGAACTTCCGTATTGAGCGCCGGTTGAACCCAGATAAATTGAGGTTCTAGATGAATATTTAAAAAGTAGGCGCTGCTGCCGTGCGATTTTAAGAAGGTCACTGTAAAAGACTGCGGATCTTGTTTGAATCGATCCTCGCCTTCATTACGATTGTTTCTCGAGTAATCAAAGGCATTGAATTCAAACCGAGCCCACAACTCCTCAAAGTGAAGGTTATAAGAAAAACCAAAATCATCTTTGGATTTAAGAGTGTCGAACTGGCCATGAATACCAAGGCTTTGGTTGTCATCCACACGATAAAGCAGCTCAGCGACCTGAGCGACTGTGTCGATTGAGAAATCCTGTTTTTGCACTCCATGAAAGCGAAATGTGATGTTATCGCTGAATGCATGATGAAAGATAAAATCAATATCGGTTAGGAATCTCTTGCTACCAATACTTCCAAGTGAGCTACAGAAAAAATTAGGGCTCCGCTTTATAGCATAATCGAAATGACAAGGTATCTGGCGGTAAGCCAAGTAATCAGATTCGGTTTCAGTGTCATAGCGCCTTGAGGTGGTTGTTTCTATGGAATCGACATTCCCAAAACCATGGGGTGGTGAAGCAAGGTAAAAGGGTTGCGCGAGAGATGGAGTTGAAAACCATAGCCACAAAAGGAGTGCGTAAATTTTAGTCACAAAACCTAATGGAAAAATGCAGGTTCAGATAAAATAAATTCCGGAATGGGAACCCAAAACTCCTGTCCTGCAGAATCAATAAAAAGGTATCGGCCGCGCATGGAGCCTGTCGGAGTATGAAGTGGACAAAAGCTAGAGTATTCAAATGCCTGTCCGGGCTCGACTTTAGGCTGAAGTCCGACCACTCCCGCCCCTTCCACTTCTTCCGTCTTTCCCTCACCATCCACGATGATCCAATTTCGTCTCATCAGCTGGATGCGTTTATCTCCCTCGTTCGTGATTTTAACCTTGTACGCGAAGAAATAAAAGGATCGCTGAGGATCGGATTGCTCTCGGATGAAAGATGGTGAGACCTCGATTTTTACATTCTGCGTGATTTGAGAAAATGGAAACATTGAGCCCAAAGTCTCGCTCTCGGCTTATCCTGTCAAGATGCTTAAGCGGAAATTGACGCCTCTATCCCCTTGAGTTTAGTCTCTTAAATGCACCATATAAGGAGACTATGTATGAAAAATACCGCAACTGTGATTCTTGCTGCGACTTCATTGATTGGAGGCCTCTTCTTGATGGGGTGCCAGCCTGGAGCGCCAAAAAACGATAAAGATAAGCTGAGCTATACAATTGGGGTGAACTACGGAAAGCAGTTAAAATCCCAAAAAGTGGATGTAAACGCGAAAATGATCGCAAAAGCCATTGAAGATGTTATGGCGGATAAAGATCTTGCTCTCAGCGAAGAAGAGATGCGTGGATCTGTTGATAAAGCCAATCAAGAGATTCAAAAGCGAGCACAAGAAGATGCGACTAAGAATTTAGAAGCGTCTAAAGCTTTCCTTGAAAAGAACAAATCTCAAGAGGGCGTTCAAACGTCTGAGACCGGGCTTCAAATGAAAGTTCTTCAAGAAGGATCAGGCCCATCGCCAAGTGAGAACAACATCGTAGTTGTTCATTATAAAGGCACTCTCCCCGACGGAACAGAGTTTGATTCCAGTTATAAAGCGAACAAACCTGCGGAGTTCCAACCTAAGGACGTGATTCCCGGCTGGCAAGAAGGTTTGAAGAAAATGAAAAAGGGCGGTAAGTACCAGCTTTTCATTCCACCTGAGTTGGCTTATGGCGCGACTCAACGCCCGGGCATCCCTGCAAACTCAGCTCTCGTTTTCGAAGTTGAATTGCTCGACATTAAAAAAGCAGAGAGTAAATAGTTAGAAAATTCCTTTTAGATCCATCGTGACCACTACAGGATAGTGGTCCGATGGAAGTAGTAGCTTCTGATCAAAATTCGTAGGCAGCGAAGAGTAAATTCCGAGATCATTTTTATAACGATAGACATAAGTTTGCTCCTTGATCAGCTTCGCCTGAAGATTTTCACTTAGAAAAATATAATCGAATTGAAGAAGCTCCCGCCCATTTTGACGGGTGAATTGCACCTGAGTCGTGGCATACTCCTTTTCGATATCTGCAAGCTCTAGCGCGTTTTTCAAATCCGTACTCTGGTAAATCTCTTCAAACTCTGGATCACAGGAATCGCTTCTCGCGATCCCATTTAAATCCCCCATCACAACGAAATGTGCGTCGGGCAACTTGGCTTTGGCTTCCTTGTAAATCTGAATAAGAGTTGAGACTTCAGCTTTGCGTCTCAGATTTCCAAATGGGTCGATCCCCTCACGATCCAATTTGGATTTCAAATGGACCAAAAACAAAATCATCTTCGCTTCGTCGGAACCAGTCGACACTCTGAGTTCAGCACAATCACGCGAAAATAAAAGACTCGGCGCTTTCGGATTGCGTAAGAGCTCATGCGGATAGTTGAATTGAATAGGACGGTTTTTATGAGAAACCAGTTCAATTTTTTTATCACCGATCCAGTTCTTTGAAACCAAATAGCCCACATCAATACCGCGATCCGAATTCCCCTCAATCAGATAGGGCACAAACCGATCATTGAGAAAAATCCGATTGAAATTTTCTAAAGACTCACCTCCCCCCACTTCATTGAGCCCGATAATATCAGGATTGATATCTAAGATGCTCTCAGCCAATGCTTGGATTTTATTTAATGGTTTGTTTGGAACGGATGCTTTGGAGAAATTTTGCCACTCCAATTCATTAATGGCTTGCATATCAGCAGGCAGCTCCTCATCCAAATAGATAAAAAGATTTTCGGCATTAAGCTGCATGAGCTTAGTGGTTGATGATTGACCTATCTTTGACATAATTAGATCCTAGTTTGAATTGAAGGAGAAGTCATGGGTAAGAAAAAGGATCATCGCCTCGAAAAAGTATCAGCCTGGTTCGCAGAGGCTTTACACGAGGAGAATTTTTCTAAAAAGCCCTATGTCACTCTCGTGATATCTGACGATTTAGACACACTCACCCAGGAATTCACTTCTTACACGGAAAAGAGCTGGCGGAGTCTAAAAAATAAGGAAGAAAGTTTTGACTCTGCTTTTACGGTTGATGGTGTGCATGGACCCATTCATTTTACATTGATCAAAGGCGATTTTCGAGAGAGCCAGGATTCCTGGCCCCAGTTGGATCAATCTTCCCGCTTTGGTATGAGTCGATTTAAACTGGGGGAAGCGGTTAAAACCTTAGAAAGCCTGGCTTTGAAGGATCTTGAGGTTCAAATCTTCACCAAGGAAGATGATGTTGTTCAAGGAATCTTATGTGGATTGGAGATTTCTTCCTACTCTTTTAAAGGCAGAAAGAATGCGTTTAAAAATGTACGCGTCTTATGGAATGGTAATCCGCTTTCAGAAAGCGAGATTCGTGATGCGTCCTTGATTGGCTGGTCTACCAATTGGGCGAGACACCTAGTCAACCTTCCTCCCAATGAACTAATGCCTCATACTTATGCTGAGCTTACGCAATCTGTATTTGATAAGAAAGATGGTATCTCCGTTGAAATCTGGGACGAGGAAAAATTAAAAAAGGAAAATTGCAATCTTCACCTGGCGGTTGGAATGGCGAGTGCTTCTCCTCCACGATTGGTTGTTCTAAGGTATCGTCCAAAAAATGCACCTAAAAACCAGAAGCCAGTTGCTCTGGTCGGTAAGGGGATCACTTTTGATACAGGCGGACTCGATTTAAAACCGGCACAGGGCATGAGACTCATGAAAAAAGACATGGGTGGGTCGGCTGCAGTTTTTGGAGCGATTCATTACGCGGTGGAAAGCGGGCTTCCTGTTAAGATCGACGCCTACTTGGCACTCGCTGAAAATGCGGTCTCATCCAATTCCTTTCGCCCAAGTGATCTTGTTCAGGGGAGGAATGGAAAGACCATTGAAATTCATAATACAGATGCTGAAGGACGTTTGGTCATGGCGGATGCACTTGATGTTGCAACGACTCAGGAAGGTGAAAACAAGCCCGAAGTCGTTGTGGATGTCGCGACATTAACCGGCGCAATCAAAGTGGCGCTTGGCTCGCAAATGGCTGGACTTTTTTCCAATGACATCCATCTTGGCAAAGAACTTTTTTATGCTTTTGTGAATAAGGGGGACGATGTCTGGCCAATGCCGCTTTATCAGAAGTACCGCTCACAAATGAACTCCTCGTTTGCAGATATGACCAATTCGGTGGATGGCTTTGGTGGAGCGGTCACAGCCGCTCTTTTTCTTGAAAGTTTCGTCAATGAAATTCCTTGGGCGCATCTGGATATTTACGCTTGGAAAGACTCGGCAGAAGGTTCCATTCTAGAGTCCGGCGGAAGTGGTCAAGCGGTACAGGGCCTTATTGGTTGGCTCAAATCGCGAGCGGCGGCAAGAACTTAAAAGATCTGCTCATTGAGATCACTGACAAACCAGCAGCGCGGGCGAAGGCCCTTCCCATTCTCACAGGTGTTTGCTAAAGGATCGAAATAATCAAACTCAAGGGGAAAATCACTTCGGCACAAAGCGCCCGCAAGAGCCGTGTCCAGCCGACACTGTCTGGAGGGATATTGATCCCTTAATGTATAAGGAGGCTTTTCTGTGGCCTCTTTATGGAAGGAAACATCGAAGTCATAAACAACAAGGAACATATTTAATCCGCCAAGAGCTGCACGCTGGCAGACCAGTGATTTGCTGGAGTCATTCCAAACCTGATCACATTCCATTTTGAGATCTTTCATTTCGTTCTCTAAACTCAGTTTTTTATAAATATCTTGGAATTCATTACTGAAAGTTTGGATCGCTTTGACATGATCCTCTAAATTCTCACTTTCAACCAAGGTCCTAAAACACTTTGCCGAAGCATAGTAATCAGACGCCCCTTCCGCACTAAACCAGGTTGTGCCGTTTTGTGTTCTCTGCCCATCCCACCCCTGTGGCGGAGTCTTTCTGGGAGCACCTCCATACAGATGGCCTAGCTCATGACAAATAATGTAGCGAAGACCATCTTCACTGAGCCTTTCGGATTCAATCAGCCCTTGATATAAGATGACTTTGAGTTCGTTCTTGATTCGATCGGCGGCTGCCGCAACCAATGGATTGCCCCAATCGATTTCAATGGAAAGTTTAAGGCCTTTGGATCTGGCTTCCGATGCATAGATGCCTTGCACCTCATGGGTCACCTTATGGACTTGATCCATCGTCACCGCAGCAAAGACCTTCGGCGCAATAAAAGCTATGGATATCCCAATGATAAACCGAACGGCTCCCCTCACACTTTCCCCCTGCTGCAATAGAGCAGACCTTCAAACCCTCGTCAATTCGCGGATTCGGTACACTCGCCGTGCGCCAGCGTACCTCAACAGTGACGAATTTGGGCGCGGGTCTTTCTATTTTTCCTAAAAACAAAGCTAAGACGCGCTCAAAGGGCTTTAGCGATGGGCACTTGGATTGCCTTTGTCAGGGCTTGGATGAGGAACTTGATGATGATGTCCTATTTAAAAATTTTAATCTTGCTCACTTTAACGGCCTCACTCGCCCAGGCTGTTAAAATGGACTATGAAACCCATGATGATCTCATCAATCGCTTGGAGAGCACCCTAAGCTCACTTGCAAAGTCCGCCAATGAACGCCCTGCAGTGATTCATCGTTTAGCCGGTCTATATGCAGATCGTGCCCGTTTGAAGGGAATGAAAGAGGTCGAACAGAATTGCAATGACTGCTTAAATACAAAAAAAGATCGTGAAACTGCGATTCGTTATTTTGAAGAAAGTCTCTCCAAACAGTCTAAATCCAAACAGGGTGAGATTTTAGTGCAGATTGCTCACTTGCAGTCCTTAAATCAAAAGACTGCAAAGTCTCAAAAGATCTTTCGCAATATCGTTAAAAAAGGAACACGTGTTTATAGCTCGCGAGTGATCGCCCTTGCCCATCTTAATCTCGCTGAAGAGGATTTTCGCAAAGGTCAATTTAAATCCGCATTAAAAGGTTATAAGAAAGCATTGAAATATGACCTTCCTGATCGTGCACTCGCTCAATACCGCATTGCTTGGTGCTACCTCAATATTGGCCAGGAAAAAAGAGCGATTGCCAACCTGAGATCCATTTTAAAAAATCCCGAACTTGTAAGGGATCCTTCTTTTCATGAAGATGTCTCCTCAGATCTGGCTTTGTTGATGCCGCGAAGTTTTCTTGGAAATAAGCAGATCCAAGAGATGCTTTCTTTAAGTCCTGAATCAAAGCGAAAAGAAAATCTAAAAACAATGGCTGAAGAGGCCAATCGACTCGGAAAAAAGGGATCTGCCATTTTGGTGTGGAGCGCCTACGCTAAAGAACCTGGCTTTACCACCACTGAACAGATCGATATTCAAATTCGCCTGGCGCAGGCCCAGTTTGACCTTGGAAAGACCACTTTGGCTCAGGCTGAATACAAAAAAGCTCTCGATCTGTGGCAGTCCACAGGGTGCAAAGGTGAAGAGGTCTGCAAAGAGATTCAGAATCGTTACAGAAATTTTGTAACTTCATGGAATAAGATTCGAAAGGTCAACCCGGATAAAAACCTACTCGCCGCTTATCAGGCTTACCTCGTCGTTTTTCAGGACGATTTAGATATGGCTCACTGGGGAGCTCTCACAGCAAGACATTTAAATGACTATCGGGCTGGAGTAACCCTGTTCAGAAAAGCTTCCGAACTTGCCCGTCAGCAAAAAAATCAAAAGCTTTTTGAGGGTTCACTATTGGGCGAAATTGAACTTGCCGAGAAATCAAAAAACAAATCACTTATGGAGAATGCGTACACCAATTATATTCAGGTGAACTCCGGTGGTGAGAAAGTCTGGGATATCCGCTACGCAAGAGCGGTTTTATGGGCTGATTTGAAAAAGCATCAGCAGTCTTTCTCTGAACTCCACACGATTGCAACTTCAAATGAGAAACAGGCTAAGAAATTTCAATCTCCTGCTGCAGAGTTGGCACTGGATCAACTGGCAAAGCTCAATGATCATGAAGCACTTGAAAAGCGCTCCCAAGAGTATGCAAAGCTAATCCCGTCCAAGAAATCACCATTTTTAAAAATTGCACGCACGGCTGTTCTTAACCAGGTGACGAAGCTAGCAGATTCATCTCTTCATAAAGCTCTCAATAAATTGGATGAGTACCCAAGGGGCGGCGCTTCCACAGATGAGCTCGTTAAATTGCATAAAAATAGAATTCTTCTCTCTCAGCAGATCAAAGACGTAAACCGCGCGGAAGCAGCCGCACAGGATCTTTATCGCTTAAAAGGACTTAGTGATTCCGACAATGAATACGCACTTGGTGTACTGGCTTGGGCAGCTGAGTTAAAACTCGATTTTAAATCAGCATATCACCTTCACAGAAAGTTAACTCCTAAAAAGACAAGTGCTAATGACGAGCTCAAGCTGGCTGTTCTATCCGAGCTAGCAGGTCTTAATTCTTACAAACATTATAATGCTTACTTAAAGAAGGAGCGTGACACCCGCTCGAAAAATATCGTCCGAGTGAATTTAATCAAACGCGCTTCAAATCCATGGATCCCTCTGAACAAGCATCTTAATGAGCTTAAGAAATCCCCAGACCTTCTAGCTTCCGTCGTATTAGAAGCTCATGCCGTGAAACACTATCCAAGCAAAGTAAAAACGCTACTTAAAACAACTAAAATTGCGAAGTATCCAGAAGGTCAAACACTCGCACGACAGTTCAAACTCGATGATTTAAAGAGCTTTGATCGAAAGATCGCCAAACACCGGCTGAACTCAAGAAATGATAGGTTGCTTCAGAATTCACTCAAAGCCCGTCTGAAATTACTGGATCAAGCCGATCGCGAAGTCAAATCCGCGATGAGATCTAAGGACTGGAGTCTTCAAGTGATCGCTCTTGCCATCAATGCTCGTGAGAATGAGCGTTTACAACAAGACCTCCTCGCTCTTCCAGCTCCCCGTGGCCTTAACAAAAATGAACTCGCACAGTACAAAAAGCTCATGTCTGAGCAGTCTGAAATCTATAGAAGCAAAGCTGCAAATATCTCAGACGATATTCAAGCCCTTTTCTCACAAGACAACGTCCTAGATGGGATGAGCAAAGTTCTTCAGAATGCCAGCCGCCCCGTGCGCAAGATACTGGAGCGAGAACTCTCGATCGCCGAATCTTTGGTGCGCGGAAGAGCCAAAAAACGTCTCACTGCTATGTTGAAATTACCAAGTCAAAGACCAAGCTTTCAGGAAATCACAGTCGCACGCAATGCCGTAAGAGAAGATCCTTTTAATATTAAAAAGGTATCACGCCTTCAAGAACTGGAAGGCCAGCGCGGTGAAGGCACTATGGTTGGATATTTAGATTCAAGAATTGCCGAGATCAAAAAGGGAGCAAAGTTATGAGAATCCTTGGCCTTATGATTGCACTATTCAGTCTAATTGCAGGGATGAGTTCTCCTGCTTTTGCAAAAAAGGTGAAAGGCAAGCTCCCTCAAGGTGTGAGCCTTCAAACAGATATTCAGTTCAATGCGTCCACCTTACATGGTCGCTATCAAACACCAGCCGAAGCATTTGCAAAGGTTGAAGATGAAAAGGATTTGAATGATTTGCTCATGCCGAGAACTCACTTCAAAGACCGTATGGCTTTTGAAGCTCAAGGAAGCAGATAGGGATTGATTATGAAAGAGTTAAACGGACAGTTTATTCTTGAAAATGCTGAAGGAAAAGTGGTTAGAACATTCCACTGGGAGGCCACGGAAGGCTATTTGATCTATCGTAATGATACGAAGAGAATTGAGATCGTTCCTGAAATCAAAGACCTTAAAGAAGAAAAAATTCCTTATCAATTGATTCGCAAGGTCTCCGCCAGTGGTTTACAAAAACGAGCCATAAAACTTTCAAACGGCGCTCGTGTTTGCTTCCATCAAGATGCTCAAGACACTGTGAGCTTGATTCAGATTGCCGATGATTCTCACGAAGAAGAAAAGAAAATCTATAAATTCACCGCGCTCACTCAATTGGGTGCTATGGTTTTTGTTCTATTTGTCGCATTTTTAATTGAACCATTCTTAGTTGATAAAAAAGAAGAAATCGTTGTGACTATTCCTCCCGCGACCGTTCGGGAAATAGTAAAACCTGCCCCAACAGTAAAAGCAGCAGCTAAGCCAGTTAAAAAGAACGTGAAATACGCTAAGAAAAAAGTTGTAAGTCCAGTAAAGAAAAAAGCTAGAAAGACTCTCACAGCTAAAAACACCTCAAAAAGAAGAGCCGATGCACCCGTTCGTACAAAACGAGTGGATGTCAATAAAGTTGGAGCGCTCGGAGTTTTGGGTGGAATGAAAACAGGATCAAAAAACTCTGCAGGTTTTAATGTTTCCGCAAAGAACAACTCC
>CAZWVK010000017.1:17081-25854 GCA_964636785.1 uncultured Pseudobdellovibrionaceae bacterium
CAGGTGCCGGAGGAAGCGGTGGAATGGAAAGAGCCATTCACGGAAAAGGCCTTGCCGCCGGAACTCCTGGCCGTGGCGGTAAAGTCATAGGTGGTGGTGGCTACGGAACAAACGGTGTGGGTGGTGGACGCCCCGGGTACGGAAATGTGGGATCCGGTGGAACTGCTGCATCCTACTTTCAACCACTTGAGGAAGAAGCAATGATTGAAGGTGGATTGGATCGTGATCAGATCGCGGCCGTCATCAACAAGCATATCGGACAAATCATTTACTGCTATGAGCAAGGATTGCAAAAATCTCCTAAACTAAGAGGTCGCGTCGGCGTTGATTTTACAATCAATGGTGCAGGCCGGGTTTCTCGCGCAAGCATCGGCTCAAGCTCTCTGCGCTCGAGCAGCGTCGAGGGCTGTATTGTGAATAGATTAAAGAGTTGGCCGTTTCCAAAACCAATTGGCGGCGTCAACGTGAAAGTTTCATATCCCTTTGTCTTAAAACGAATTGGCCAAGGATAGGAAAGTCATTATGAAAAAATTAGTTCTTAAGATATCAACCCTTTTCACTCTTCTTCTTGCTTCACCTGTTCATGCACAGCTTGAAAATGTGGCTCCGCAACGAACCGGTGCACAGAAGGAATTTGCAAAATTAATTGCAAGCGGCCAGTTTGCTGAAGCTCTAATGGCCTGGAATTCCGCTTTTGGTAAGAGCTCCTTTGGAAAATCAGATACAGGAGTGGCTCTTCACGGTTATCTCCTTGCAAAATCGGGCTTTCCACTCTTGGCTTCACAGTGGATCACAAGAGATACAAATCTTAAGAAGATTTCTAAGCAATTAAGACCCGATGTCACAAAACTTATAGGATCTCAAGCTTCATATCTTTCGACCAAGGGTGCACATAAATCATGGACGGGATGGATTGAGGATCACTCACCTATTGCCATCAAAAACTCAAAAGATTTGAACTGGATTGCGCATCGACTTAAGAAAACAGCAAAATCCAATTCTGACCAACGTGCGCGCTTTCTTTGGAGCCTTTCGGTTGGTGCCGCAAAGTTAAATAAAGCGAAACTCGCTGAAAAATATATTCGTGAGTTAAAAGGACTCGGTCAAGAAGTTGTTGGAGAAGATAAAATTGAAATTCAACTCGCTCGAGTTCTCTTTCAAAGAAACAAACTCAATGAAGCCATTGACTCTTATTCTTTGATCCCAAAAACATCTGAATTCTGGCTGGATGCTATTGAGGAGAGAGCCTGGGCGCATCTAAGGCTTGGGAACTACGACAGCGCTCGAGCTGATATTACAACACTTCTCGCGCCGACCTTTAAAGACTACGCAAGCGCGGAAGTTTATGTTCTTGCCGCAATCACAAATTTGAAAATCTGCGATTACCCTCAAATTCTCGAAGATGGAAAGAAGTTTAAAGAACGTCACGTCACCCGCATCCGAGAGATGGAAAGTCTTGCGGAGAAAGGCGTGAACACTCATATTTCAGCAATTTTAACTAGGATGGATCAGACAGGAGCAGACCTCGCAGCTGCGGCTGGGAAACTCAGCTCTTTGCCACGGATGGCACTAAGGTCTCAAGATTTCACCCAAGCTGTGAACACAAGAGCTCGGCTTTTAAAAGAGGCCGGTGAAGCTAAAGCGCTCATTCAACGATTGAGTGTGATGGGCGGCAATGCAAGTTTAGATCAACTCGTGGAGTGGGCTCATCGCGAAGCTCAACAGCTCCGTACGGCTTCATTAAGAGCGATTAAGAGCCTTGCTAAAGAGGAAGTGAAGGAATACCGGGTAATGATTAATAAAATGAAGCTTGCAGAGGTGGAAGTCATTCATCGCTTCAACGTGGATGACACTTTAAGGCTTAAAAGAGGAAAGCTTGAGAAGATGTCTCATGGAAAAGACACCCTTGTTTTTCCGTACACAGAAGAAATTTGGGTGGACGAGCTCGACAATTATCAAGCGCGTGTTAAAGACTGCCCGACAGCAAACAAGGCATCATTATAAATAGCAGGATCTTTTAAGCAATCTTTCTGATCTGTTCTAATTTTTCTTTTAGAATTTTATTTTCTTCGCGTAGGGATTTATTCTCACGCGTTAAAGCCTGAGCCATGCGCTGAAGATTTACGACTTCTTGAGAACTCGCAGAGCCTGACCTTTGCACTTTCAAAACGGCCTCCTGAATCTGATCGTGCCTTTTATCCTCCATGTGAGGCGAGGCGTGATTCGACTCCAGCCTTTGCAGCTTCTCTTCGATCTCTTCTGGAATTTCAAGCTCAGGATCGACCCGCTCTAAGCGAATCTGTCCTTCCGATATCATTTTTCTGGTGATCTCTAAAACCTTAATAATTGTCCCATTGAATTCCTCGGGATTCATATTCAGGCTTCCCATTTCATCTTCAACTTTGCGCTTTTCTGAGTGACTTAAGTAAGTAAAGATACGGGTGCGATGCTCTTCTGGAATCCCCTTAAGGGCACAGGCCATATTTCTGAGAGGCAAAGCCTTAAAAATTTCAATGACGACCTGATCATCCCATTTGAAAATTCGATCCATACTGATCGAATGTTTTTGAATGGCTTCCGCCCAGTGCGGACTTTCTGAACGAATGATCTCTAGAAATTTTTCTCTTTTGGTAGGTCCTGATGTTTCAATCAGAGACAGAAGTTGAACAAATCCACCTGATCTTTTGTATCTTGATATCATGCCCATGGAGAGCTCTTCGGAAGAGTTCTCCATGGACTAAATCAAATCTTTATTGTGGAAGTTCCGGAGCTTCCAAATATGGAATTTCACCATTCAAGGAATGCAAGAATGCAACAATTTGAGTCACTTCCTGAGGTGTCAAAGTCCGATTGAGCTGAGTTTTCGCCATCACTCTGACAGCTTCTGGCAAAGTCTTTACCGACCCATTGTGAAAATATGGAGCTGTGCGCGCGATGTTACGAAGCTGCGGAACTCGCCACATATTTCGATCTTCCGGCTTTTGCGTCACCTCAAATCGCCCTGGATCTTTGCTCAAATTATACTTCTTTTCATAATTCGATCCTGGAAACATAGGGAATTTTTGGTAAAAGCCTGTTCCAAGCGGAAGTTCCGGACCTGCGAAATGATCACCTGAGTGACACGCAATACATCCAACGGAATTGAATGTTTGAAGACCGGCCAAAGCTTCTTTGCTAAGCGCCGATTCATCCCCCGCTTTGTATTTGTCGTATGGACTGTTCAGAGTTACAAGAGTCTCTTCGAACTTCGCAATCGCAGTGGCAATATTTTCTATATCAATTGCATCTTCAGATCCAAAGGCATCTCTGAAATAAGGTTTATAACCAGGGATCCCACGAATTCGACCAACAGCCACTTCGTGAGTGTCCATCCCCATCTCAACTGGATTTGTAATTGGACCCTTGGCTTGTTCTTTTAAACTATCAGCGCGGCCATCCCAGAACTGCACACTCAAGAACTTCGCATTCCACACCGTCGGCGCATTCCTTCCACCTTTTTGTCTTCCAATTCCAATGGAAACAGGAACGCCATCCATCCCAGCTGCACCTTTAGTAATATCATGACAGGTGTTGCAAGAAATCGTGTGATCACCTGAAATTCTCGGATCGTGGAATAAAAGCTCTCCCAAACGGATCATTGCCGCTTCACTGGATTCCGCTTTATTTTTCTTTATAAGTTTTCCGCAACCGACAAACCCCAATGCTAATGATATGGTGGCAATGATGCCTAAAATGGCTTTCACACTCTCCTCCTCAATCTCTAAAATAGATTCACTTTGAAGATTAGAGATTTAGGCTTCGTATGGCAAGGTGCAAACCAACTGATTAAAGCACCGCACCCGACTATCGTGTGGTTTCTGCTTCATTCTTAGGAGCTTTTTGACGAGGGGCCGGAGTCGGAATTGGCACCTGATTTGGAGACAACGTGTCTTTATGGCAAACTGGATCATCACTCAGCTGATCCTCTGGAAACATTGGTTTTTTGTCTCCTCCAATACATGCTTTCATCACCTCAAAATATCCACCCACTTCTTTTCTGCGGGCAGAAGACTTCTGTAGACCTGTAAGACGCTTTCCCCAATCCTCTGGATCATCAAGCACACTCAATTTCCCAACGTGTCCCTCGCCTGCATTGTGGCCGGCCGCAATACTGGCGTTCACATAGATCAGCTCGTCTCCGACAAAATCACCTGAAAATTTAAATTTGTCATAGTTCTTTCGAAGAATGGATTCCATCTTCACTTGGTAAAGAGCTGTGGCAGCAATGGAATGAAAAGGACAGTAGGCATCCGTTTTTGAATTCAATTCCGGACCACAGGCTTTCCCTGTCTTAGAATTTGTCATCAAATATTTCTTAGTCGCCGGTGGAAGAGTGTTGATTTTTTGATAGTAGTTATCCCAGAGTGGCTTGGCCCAGCCTTCGGCGCGACGTCTTTTACCTTTTAGCCTACAGCCATAAAGTAAGCATTTTATTTCTGTAATATTATCGGTAATCTGTTGCCCAAGACCAGCAGCATTTCTAGGTGAAGTTGCGGCTGGGTCAAAAAGACTTTCCTTCCTAAAGATACATTTCAAAACATCCGCGTGAGGTCGAATCTGAATCCATGTCGTAGGAGCTCCTTTTTTATCCGAATGGCCTGCGGCCAAAAAGCCGATGGGATCAAACCCTTCTTTCCCCTTGAGCACAGTCTCTTGTTTCGTCATAGGATTCACAGCGATGGTGAATTCCTCACTGGCCTCTTCAATCGCTCTCCTAAGGTGAGCTTCATATGCTTTCTGATTCTTTGTGGGGTAGCACTTCAGGTATTCTTCCGTGGATGAAAAATAGCTGTTTCCTGTGCGCTGAGAAACGAGAGACTTTGTTGAAACCGCTCCTTCGATCTTATCGAACGGCAGGGCCTCGAGTTTTGGAGTTGAATCAGACGCCATTCCCATGCGCTCATCCAAGAGTCCAGCTTCGGTCGAACTGTCATCCTCGTCACTCTTTGAAGACTGATCACCAGATTGCAATTGAACATCATTCAAAGAAACAAAGACGACGTCATCACTCCCCGACCCATTGACAGCCCCTGTCGGACAATTCACACGAACGGCGGCGTAGTTTTGATCTAAAAACACAAGTTCCGCAGATGTATCTGCAGGGAGAGTACAGACATATTTTGGGTTTGTGGCATTTGACTTCATAGTTTGTGGATGGCTATACCCTTTGACGGAATTGCCGTTTCGACCAATTCGTACAGAAATCGGATTTTTGAGAGTCGGAAATTCGACATATCTAGACCCGAGTCCAAAGACAGAATGCTTGGTGTAAGCTCTGAATTTATTTGTGTCGGAGTATTCCGTCGGATTTCCCGTTAATGAAAAACGCGAAAGCTCATCCGCCAACGCAAAAAAAGAATAAGAACAAATAAAAGTATAAATTAAAAGCCGAACCACAAAATAATATCGGTCAGATTTCAAAGTTTATAAGTGATTGGGGTATGACTTGGTCTTACGTCCTGCCTCAAACTGCGACGTGTAACAGGCAACGCATATGAATAAAAGGTAACAACTTTTAAATAGCTTCAATCATACGCCACTTTCCTTCGCTTGCTAACCTCAGATCAAAATAGAAAGGAGCATGATCTATGCTGACATGGACACTGACATTTCTAATTGTAGCCCTCATTGCGGGACTCTTCGGATTCACTGGAATCGCAGACGCCTCGGCCTCGGTGGCTCAGGTGCTGTTTGGGTTATTCATTGTGTTGTTTTTAGTTTCCCTTGTTTGGGGGCTAATCAAACGCGGTGATCCGTCCGCCGGCCCTATTCGATAAATCTACAAAGGAGGAAGGATCTATGACCAAATACATTCTTTTGGCAGTAATCGGCTTAACACTCACTGCATGCGGTTCCAATCAAATCCGCATGACGAATTTGGAGCGCGTGCCTGCCGCAGAAGCGAATTTGAAAACTGATAAAGACAAAGATGGAATGGTGAACTACCAGTTGGACGTTAAGCATCTTGCTCCCGCTGACAAAGTCAGTGAAGGAGCATCCGCCTACGTCGCATGGATTGAACCCGACGGTCCTGGGGAGAGCGCTCCTCAGAATATAGGGCTCGTTAATGTGAACGAAAATCTTTCGGCCACTATCGAGGGTCGAACACCATTTCAGAATTTCGATTTCTTTATTACAGCCGAACCTCACGCCAGCGTCACTCAGCCGGATGGTGAGAGAATCTTTGAAACCCGCGTTGATGTCCAATAGGCCATTAACTGAGAACGAAAGGATAAATAAATGAACACAGACACTCTTAAAGGAAAATGGAAGCAAATGACCGGTGAAGTTAAAACCCAGTGGGGAAAGCTCACCGATGATGAAATTTTAAGTACCGAGGGGGATTTGGAACGTCTTCAAGGTAAGATCCAGGAAAAATATGGTTACACTAAGGATCAGGCCAAAGAAGAAGTGAACCGCTTTATGAGTAAGTACAACTAATAAAGCTCAGGAGAGGCGCCCCGCTCGGGGCGCTTTCTCATTTGTTAAGAAAGCTTCACATTTTTTTAATGACTAAAAGATAATAGTTTCAACTAAGTTTCATATTCTGATTCCTCCAGAATTTCATGGAGGAAATCAACATGTCCTGGCTCTCCACTCTGTCGCTCGTCCTCACCTCAGCAATCCTAACTGTGTTTAATGGACTCACATCCCCCTCTGACTTCTTTGCAGAGATACTTTTCGGAGCGTCCTTATCCATCTTTTTGGTTTCACTTTTATGGACGCCTAATTCTTCAGAAAAAAGAAGAGTCGTTCGCACTCACCGTGAGATGCAATCCAAAAAGTTTTAGCGATTCACTAGGACCAGAAATTCCAATGGGTCGATGATAAGGTATTTGCTGAATTCGGTTTTCATTATTGATTCCAAATAAGCATCCCTAAATGACTCCCGATCGCGACTTAACGCCCGAGTTAATGCATAGGCGGTGTTATAATAAGCAGTCATAACGTCGGCCCTCAAAAACTCCGTCCCAGAGGCTTTTCCAAACTGAAAAAGCGCTACGTTTGGACAGTCTGCAAGATAGGCCTCCCTGTCAAATCCCACACCAGCGTCCCTTGCAAAGTCCAGATAAGCACCCCCAGCGGCCCATTGAATAACTGCAGAAAGTTCTTCCATAGTGTGAGGTGGAATATAAGTGGGTATCTTCGGCTGATTGCTCTTATGAAATGCCTCAGCCGCTTTAATGAGTTGCTCTTCACTGAATCCGTGATTCTTCTCGAAGCGCTCTAATAAATCGAGCTGAAGCTCTGAGAGCTCATACTTGGAATAATCGATCTGTGAAGCCCAGGCTAAACTACCCCACAACGCAGCTATAAGAATGGCTTTCATTTTCACAAGGTCCCCCTCTTCAAGATCCCCAATTAATCAGATCTTCTGGCTCAATGTTGAGAAATTTTCAATGAGTGGGAGATTTGAGTCCGAAAATGAATTTTATTCGCGGTTTTGATTAGCTCTATCAATTCCTTATATTAGCAATACCCGAATTTGCATAAAAAAACCCCATACCTGAATAGGTATGGGGTTGAATTCTTCTAAATGCTATATGGCCCTGGACGCTCCGTGCGACTAGAACTCACGTCGCTGCGATCCGCTCCGCGAGCGGCGCTGGAGGAAGAGATATCTTCTGCACCAACAGCCTCAAGAAGCTCTTTGGCCCTATCGACTTCTTCACTGTCTTCGCAGTGAACCGATAGAAGCATTCCCCCGTCTTTCACATAACCCGCATAGCGCTTGGCTTCATACTCAGGAAAACCCATTCCAATCAATCCACCAGTCAAACCACCAACGGCTCCGCCGGCTCCTGCTCCAGCTAGCGCACCCATAATCGGTCCTGCGGCAACAAAAGGGCCAAGACCTGGAATGGCTAATGCTCCAGCCCCGACAAGCCAGCCAAGAATCCCCCCAGCAGCCACACCTGTGGTTGCACCAGCTGTTGTCCCTTCTGGCGCTTTGGTCGCCTTTTCATGCGCAAATTCCTTGGTATCGCCACTGTCTGGCATAAGCACAGAGATATCAGTGTTACTGAATCCTTCTGTCTTTAAGCGATCCACCGCGCGCTCAACCTCAGATCGAGACTTAAAAATTCCATAAACGACTTTCTTTTTATCGTAGTCACTGCTTTTGTTGTCCATCATGTTCATTATTCTTGCTCCTTTTTTATTGAGTGATTTCAATTTGGTTTTCAATCGGTGTTGCACCTGCAGCCGCACGCGCATGACTTTCGACTTTTGATTTTTCAGCTTGCGAATCGACCAGTCCTTTTAAAGTGACTGAGCCATTTTCAGTGATGATTTTTACATTGTGCGCATTTGTCGACAGAGATTCATCTTCCATAATCTTCTGGCGAATTTGTCGAGTGACCTCAACATCATTTTCGGAGTTGCTTTGTTGATCGGCTGTCGCTCCTTCAGCCTGTCGCTCATTTGCGGTGGTCTCAGATGAGCCAGTGGATTCAGCTGTTTCAGCCGTTTCGTTCGAATCCATTCCCTGCTCGGTAACGGACTCATTTCCTGTACATCCGGCGATCAAGCCGACGCAAGCGAACACGAGTGCAAATTTGGTTATTAAACTCATAACTCTTTACCCCTTTCATTGAAATCGAAATCGAAATCGAAATCGAAATCGAAATCGAAATCAGGCTAATAGAAGAGTGGGGATTGAATAATCAAAAATTATAGAACTAAATATTAGATTTTAAACACAACTTGGATACAATGCTCTCAAACATGCGAG
>CAZWVK010000017.1:25864-32849 GCA_964636785.1 uncultured Pseudobdellovibrionaceae bacterium
GTTTCGACACTTGGTGCTTCTATCTATTCCGACGCTTAGAGCACGATGCGGGTTTTTAATCCCACCTCTCAAGGTGGGATTGGTTTCTTTTTGCGAACTTAAGAAAAACCCAAACTGATTTTAGCGTACGACTCGAACCTTTTGACTTCGTCGCAAATCCACACGAATGGTCCCTTCACCGCGATCACCATCGTATGTCACCCATGGAATCGTTAGATCGAGTCCGCTATGTGAATCATAGGCGGATGTGATTTCGTTGAATAGAATGTCAACATATCCAAGTCCATCACCTTGGCTGACAGCATAACAGTCTCGGCCAAGACCATCCGAAGTCGGAACATAAACGAGAACATGAACACTACAGCAAACAGGCTCACCATCTGTGTCGATCAATGCCACTCGAACATCGCCGTTATAATAAGTTTTAACGGGCGCTGCTAAAAAGCTAACACTATCCAACCATCCACAGGCTGAGACTTCGAAGGCCTGAGCGCTCAACCCAAAGGACAAGGCACCTGCCAAAATCATCTTCTTTAACATACCGGTCTCCTTTTCTTTTTATAAAGAAACAGCTGCTACCACTGGGCCCAAAAGAGAGCAATGACAATTTACGGCTTCATCTGAAAGAAGTTCAAAGAAATCAATCTCAAAAGGCAATACAGGCAAATAGAAAAAGGTACAAATGATGCCTTAAAATCCGTTTGTCTGAACCCCTTACAAGGAAATGAAATGCACACTTTGAAACAACCTTTCTTGATAGCTGCTTTGACCGCAGTCCTCTTACCACTCCATGCGCCGGCTGCAACCTTTACCAAAGCCTGTGAGGTCGGTGGCCGAAGTGATGTTACTATTGCAGCGGTTGGCGATATCATTTTTCACAACAAGCTCAAGCGTGCGACCAACAATTACGATTTCATTCGACTTTGGCGAGATGCCATTCCCATGATGAAAAACAATCACGTGGATATATTATACGGAAACTATGAGGGGGCTGTCTCATATAAAGGAAATGAAGCCAATCGCATTCAAAAAGTTTTTAAGTACCATCCTAAATCTCTGGCTGATCTCAAACAATCAGGATTCGATGTTCTTTCAACTGCGAATAATCATGCCCTTGATGCCGGTGTTGATGGAGCGCTGACCACGATCAAAGAGATGCGCTCGAATCGACTTGGCTACACCGGAACACGAACTCCGGATCAAAATGCAAACGACGTTTACACATGGGCCACCGTTCAAAAAGCACAGGGAAAGGAAATTGCGTTTATTGCTTGTACCGAAAGCACCAATGGAATTCGTGATTCCAAAGGTTTGGTTTTAATGTGCAACTCGAAAAACATGCTCAAATTCGTAACCCAGCTTTCAAGAGCACATGACGCTGTCATTGTAACGCCTCATTGGGGAAGTGAAGGTTCAAGAACTTTGACGTCCAGGCAGATAACCATGGCGAGCAATTGGGCTCTTGCCGGTGCAGCCGCGATTTTAGGAAGCCATACCCATCTCGTCGGTGAAGTCCGATCACTTCCGATTAAAGATTCACAAGGTCGACTTTTACGGGAAGCTTTAGTGATTTCAAGTCTTGGAAATATTGTCAGCAATCAACCAGCCAATCTCTACGGAAAAGGAACACGACCTGATTTTGGTGTAATACTTTATTTTGGTCTTACGTTCACAAGAAATGGGGCTACGGTTTCAGATTATAGATTTGCACCCACGGTTTATGACCGCAGCGTGGACCGATTAAAAGTCCATGGTTATAATATCAATTCCAGTGCGGCTGTTCAGTACCTTACACGCCACTTACCGAGTCGTAAGATTTTAAACTCCATCAACGCCCTCTCCTCTGAACTGGTTTGTCAGAGATAGCCCACCAAAAGTTGATATTCTCTTAACACATTGGCCTCCTAGGCTATGTGAGAATGGCCTTCTCATTATGAGGAGGTCTTTATGGCGAACGATAATGTGAATGCAGATGATGATTCACTCGAGTTCAGGGAAGATGATTTTGGTGATATGAACGAAAAGGATGCGCGAGAGTCCGGTTATACCGACGAAAACGGTAAAGCTGTGGATATGGCCCGCGAGAATAAGCGAGGCTCACCGACCGGCGCTTTCACAGATATCGGTGCCGGTCGCTCTTCTGTCGTAGTTAAAAAGTCAGAAGCTAGGCAACCCCCGTCTAAAATGCACTAAGCTGCTCTTGGCTCTCACTCAGCTGAGGGCCAAGTTCAATCAAAGCGTTCAGAGCGTCAGTCACTGTGAAAATTCCTAAGAACTCTCCATTTTCCTCATTCACAATCACACTGCCAATTTTATTTTTAGACATAACAAATGCCACCTCATGAAGAAGCTGATTCGCAGTGACAGTCACTGGATCTCTCACCATGATGTCTCGTGCAACGACTCCTTCTTTTTCATCGAGTTGCAAATTGGTTAGAACCTTCAAGTCTCTATCGCTCACAATTCCAACCACTCGATCATTTTGAACGATTGGAAGATGACGAATGCCATGTTCACGCATCATCTGAGCGAGCTCGGAAATTCTAGATTCTTCGGTGGCCGTGACAGGGCTTGGAGTAGTGAATTCCTCTACGGTAAGAGATAGGTCTTTCATTTCAGACCCCCTTTCCTCCCTACTCTACGAAATGGGGTCAATCCTGTCAAATTTAGACCTGTTACTCGCGTGGCATAACCCTTGTAATAGAATGACTGCAAACGCAATGACTCAAGCCTGAGGCGAAGATGAGGCTGTCAAGATTACATCTTCGTCTAGGGGCTGAACGAAACAAGGATGTTTTATGAAGAACCAATTTCTTTATCTTGCAGTGGCGATGATTTTAGGTGTGCCGGCACTTTCTCAGGCGCAAACTGTGGTGATCGATGGCAAAGCACAGCCCATTTCTTTAAGCCGGGTGGATGCATCTCAATTGGGAAACCATCCGATTCAGTTCAATGAGAATTATTCACTCATGCCCCTTCAAGCCTATTTCAGCGGAGAGTCGGCAGATGTTTTATTGATCAATTTGTCCCTTCAAACTTCTGATTTAAATGACTTTGAATATTCGGAGACTGAAAAGTTGGAGATCTTAAATTCTTTAAATCTGGTTCATGAAGCCATTCAAAGTGGAGACCAATTGCTTATGCACGAGCTGTTTGGTGAAATTGAAAACCTCAATGAACTCAACTGCGATGAAACTTCCAACACATTTGTTTTAATTCTTGAAAAGGAAAACAAAGATTCACTGGAAGCTTCGCGAATACTCGGCAACTGTGCAACCCTTTAGGACGGCAGCGTGATTCGATCGGTAAAACATCTAATTGCTCTATTTCTTTCCATAACGTGCACCACATCGGTTGCGCAAATCGAGTGCGCGGACCATCTTAAGAGTTTTGAGCAACTCACCTTTACCTACATCAATGAATTCAAATCTATGGTTAAGCTTCATGAAAGAGAAGATTTGCCTGGAGCTGGATTGGAAGAGTTTTACCGAGATTTTTTCCCACGATTTGAGAAACTCCTCAAAGATCTTGGCCTGTTCGTACAAGCTATTGATCGTGGTTTCCGAATTTTACCAGAAGGAAATCATACACTCTCGCGCGTGGCGAGATGGTTGAAACCCTATGACATTGATCTCATTGTGTACCCATCTGTCTGGAACTATGCCAAAGCCAGTATGAGCCCAAAGCAAATTCATGTGGATGTTCTCAGTCTGATTTCAAAATACCCAACGCCCTACCTTCGACATGAAATCCGTCACGCCCTCAATGAACTCGAAAGTTTAAAGCCACATGGGAGGTTTGAGCGAATCTTTCAAACATTTCTACGGGCCGCCTCTCCGACGCCCAATCCTCTTCTGCCCGGGATCAGTTACGGTCCCTACGAAAGTCATTTCTTCCTAGATGAAATATTAGCTTTCCATCAGAGCGCCAAAATTTTTCTGAGGATACTCAAAAAGGATATTCAAAACGATCACTTTGGAACCCTCGCTCGAGAAGAAGTTTATGGGCATGCGGAACGTTTCGAACGATTCTTAAATGCCTGGCAGACCACGTCTTCGATCATGAAAAAGAACATCATGCAGGGTTCATTTACAACAACCGTGCGCCAGATTGACGGCAGGCGAAGCATGTTGCTCGTGATTCTCGATCGAACGGAAAATCCGGATCTTCAAGGTCTTTCCGTTGCCTTTGACCTCACTCCTGGACATAAAAATTCAACTCGACCAACACAAATTTCAGTGGAATGGATACTTGATCGGTTCTTCGAAGTTGATGCAGCTATCATGCGCCTGCAACCATATCTTCAGAGATTTATTGCTGCCGTGGGGTCCTTTGACGGTTTAGATACAGCACCACTTGATCAATCTTTAGGAGACCTATCTAAAGCCATTCTAAGATTAAAACGTGAACTGAATCGCTAAGGCAAAACAAGCATTGGTTCATCGAGGTAACGCACCAAGCTTGCTGTCACACTTCCAAACGAATATTCAGACTTTGAACTTTCTCTTGGAGAAATCGCTACGAAATCAAAATCCTTCGCATAATTCGCAATCTCTGTGACTGGATCTCCTTCTGCCTCCTCCACCTTGAATTGAGCGTGTTTTGCTTTGAATTCCTTCAGTCTTCTCACGCGATCCGCTCTCATCTCGCCATAAGCAACAAGCCAGCTTGGATCGTCAATGATTGGTGCGGGTTCTGGAAAGACATGAAGAAGTTCAACACGGATCCTGTAAGCGTCCATAAATGGAGAGATTTTTTCGATGACATAATCAGTTCTCGGGGTCAGATCAGAAGGAATCAATACACGCTCGGGCTGGATAGTTTTATCTCCACGATGAATCCAAAGAGGAATTTCTGAGCTTAAAGATAGTTTCTCCGCTGTGCTTCCCATAAAAAGTCTCACCAGAGCATTTTTCCCTCGATGTCCAATGACAATCAATGGACTATCGAATTCCTTTGCCACAGCTAGAAGTTCATCGGCAGGATCACCGAATCGAACCAGAATATTTGTATTCTCTTCCAGCGCATATTTGCTTTTGACTTCACTAATAAAGGCATCAACGATAGTTGATCTGGTTTCTAAGAATTTTTGATCATAAACATTTAAGTCTTCAAACACATAAACAAAACTAAGTTTTGCATCCAATTTTCTTGAGAGCTCGCGTGCCTGTTCGACCACCAGCCTTGAGTAATCTGACAAATCCACACCAACGAGGAGATTTTTGATGAGCGACAAATGGGCCTCCTTTGATGACTCTCTTTCAACTCCTAGCACAGCCCGTTTCAATTGGAAATATTTACCCATGAGATCAACTTGTTTTACAGGCGAATTGTTTAGAAAAGTTCATATTTAGCGCGAGAATTCACTACATTTAGATATGCGTGTAGGTGTTTTGGCACAGCATCTGCTTCTTAAACACCAATAAATCAATAGGGTTTGGCCATGCTTCATTTGCTATCAACTTTAATTTTTTCTTTTCACTTCTTTTCTCTTGCAGAAAGCACCTATCAGCCCGCCTCTCTTTGCACAGATTTTCTAACTCCAAAATTATTCACGACAGTCGATCACGACTATCAGCCGAAACTCACTGCAGATCGCTCCAAAAACGCAAAACTTATTGTTCAAGGTGGCCAAACACTAGACGGTGAGGTTCACATTGATCCAGCAAAGAACGCTTATCTTCCAATCCTTGCCGCGACTCTTTTAAATTCAAATCCTGTCCGCCTTAAGGATGTCCCTCGTTTAAGAGATATCGAAACCTTTTTAGAAATTTTTAAAAGTCTTGGGGTTCGAGTCGTTGAAGATGGAGAGGACATCATTATTGATGCCTCACGGTTGACCACAAATATCGCAACATGCGATTTGGTTAAAACCATGCGGGCAAGTATCGTTATGCTTGGTCCGCTATTGGCTCGCTTTCAAGGTGGTCAAGTGGGTCTGCCTGGAGGATGTCCTATTGGCTCACGTCCGATTGATATTCATATCAATCAGCTTCAGAAATTGGGCGCTATCATCGACGAAAAGGAAACGTCTGTCACCGCCCAGGCTTTTCGAAAATTAAAAGGCACTGATTTACATCTTCCATTCCCATCGGTTGGCGCGACTCAAAACCTTCTTATGGCTGCTGTTCTTGCCGAAGGAAAAACTCGAATTATAAACGGAGCTCAAGAGCCGGAAGTTCTAGATCTTATTCAGTTCCTCAATCAAATGGGCGCACAGATTCAGGTTCTGGAAGATGGCGTGTTTGAAGTGGAAGGCGTTAAGAAACTTAATAGTGGTGTGGTTTACCGAGCGATTGGTGACCGCATTGAAGCTTCCACCTATATCATTGGCGCACTGATGACGAACTCTCAACTCAAAGTCAGCGGATTCAATCCTTCTCATTTAGAGCCTGTTTTAGACGCTTTAAAAAGGATGGGTGCCCGGCTTGAAGTGGGATCCGATAGCGTAAGTGTTTATCCAAGTGCTCCCCTGAAAGCGATTGATATTGTAACGGGCCCACATCCCGGCTTTCCAACGGACGTACAGGCTCAATTGATGGGCCTTATGACTCAGGCTGAAGGCATTTCATCCATCAAAGAAACGATCTTTGAAGGTCGCTTTGCACATGTCCATGAGCTCAATAAGATGGGTGCCGATATTTGGGTGGAAGGTGATACAGCTTTCATCCGTGGGAGAACCCCACTTCATGGCGCAAAGTTAAAATGCACAGATCTGCGCGCAGGAATCACTTTGATCATGAGTGGGCTCATCGCAAGCGGCGAAAGTGAACTCTCAGACATTTATTATGTCGATCGCGGATATAATCGATTTATTGAGAAGTTTGCTAAAATGGGAGCCTGTGAGATCGTGCGAGTTGACTAGCTTTAAACCTTGATATGCCAAGGCTCAAAGCGAACACCAAGATCGTTGTTTAGAGTGTAACGAATATTCACATATCCAAGATCTAAAAGACGTTTGAACTCATCCGTCTCTGCAAATGAG
>CAZWVK010000018.1:0-30771 GCA_964636785.1 uncultured Pseudobdellovibrionaceae bacterium
AGGCTGAGATACGAAAACTAGATCTTCTAGTGGTCGAATAAAGGGGGAAGGTCACAAGCCTTAGCCATGCCGGCGCCACTTATAGGTACTGCGGAAACAAAGAGATACCAAATGTTAAATTTTGTGAAGATCAAACGGGTGTTTACATTCAAGATGGTGATGGTCCAATACTCGAATTCAAATTCACCGGCTATGGAGAAAATCGGTCGATCCAATATCACTCTACGGCCAATGGAGAATTCGGGCTTGTTACCGAGTGGGGAGCATCGATGCAGCTAATTGATTCACAAGAAGTTTCATATGAACTCCTCTGCGATGGGGGCGTTAAGCACGGCTTGTGCCCTCGGTAGACATTAGCTTCATTTAATCTGTAAGCGCGATATCTTCATTATTTTTTAGCATTCTGTCGGGCAGCCAAGGTGTCGCCTACTTTTTCGCCTTGCGCACCAAATTTCAATAGCTCAAAAAAGCTCATAATCTTCAATAAGATAACGTGTTAGCGCCAAAGGTTACCGTTCGTTACAGTCGAACACCATTTCCATATTGAGCGACTATTTACATTTGTACTACATCGTAGTACAATAAATCCATGCGCTACGAATGGGATTTTTCAAAAGAAAAAACTAATATTAAGAAGCATGGAGTTTCTTTTGAGGATGCAAAGCAAGCACTAAATTGCGGCCTCGTCGTAGTGCTCAAGGAGGACACCAATTCGGGTGAAGAACGCTATGTTTACTTGGGTATGTGCAAAAAGCTGAATGTGCTTGTCGTTGTGGTTGCTTATCCAGAGGATGAGGTCACTCGCATCATTTCAGCGCGCAAAGCCAACAAAGGTGAAAGGAAAATATATGAAGCGCAATTATGATTTTTCAAAAGCAGCTGTTATCAAGGGGCCAATCAAATCCAAATCGCAGGTTGATGCCGCTCTCCGCGAGCAGAAAACTCTTACATCCATTCGACTTGATAAGGAAATCATCGAAGTGGCTAAACAGAAAGCGGAGAAAGAAGGCGTGGGCTATTTGACTTGGCTTAATAGAAAACTAAGAAGTGCTGTTTTGGGTGAAGAAAACCTGGAGGATCGCGTTCAAAAGCTGGAAAAAGCCGTCTTTAAAAAGAAGGCGCTTTAATTTTTGAGTTTTGTCGGGCAAAGGCTTCACTGGCCCCGATTAGCCGCCCGACAGCGGGCCAGCCGCCAAGTCGCTGATGCAACGCCTTGAGCTCCGTACTGGACAGAATTTTTGTCTCTAGATAGCACCCATACTCGAATATAAACAGTGCAGATGGCTCGCCAAGGTGTTCGCCTACTTGTTTGGCTCGCGCACCAAAGATTTTCTCGAATGACAGAGCCCGCTAATCGCAGGCGATGGTGCTACCAGAGGTCTTCCAACTTCCAGAGGCGCAGAATGTACACTTATGAATGTGCTGCCAGACCTGCCCTTCCCCAGGGCTACAGCCCCCCTGACCTCCAGCCCAAAAGTAACTTTGGTAAGAGGTCGTGCTAGAACAAGTTTTTCCATGACCATCCGTAGTCTTATACCCAGAGGGTTCACAGTGCAGCGGTGCCGGCAGTAGAGACGTAGACTGCAGAACATATCGGCATGGTGTTCCCGCTGTGCAAGACTGACTTGTCGCAGGCTTTGTTCCCGCCGAACAACTGGTTGTACATGATCGGCTTGATGAAGGCTTTCCGCCGCCGCAGTAACTATCTGAAACAGTGGCACCATCACTTCGCAAACAGCGAACTGTACGCGTTTGAGTGCCAGATGGCGCATTACAAGTCACTGAGCGTGTTTGCGTTCCGCCTGAACAAGAAGTGTTTGTACAAGTTGACCAGCTTCCTGACACCCATGACGCAGAAGCACTGCATGATCCCCAGCTTCCCGTATCCCAAGAGTAAGTGTAACAGGACTGAGTGTTACATGATTGTGATGTCGCTTGCGGACTATGACAATCGGAACCTCCACCACGACTGCACGCTTGAGTCGAAGACGGCGCCGCCCCCACACAGTCATTGCGCGTACAAGACTGAACCTCTGGCGGCCTTGTTCCTGAATCACAGAAGCTATCGCTGACTGTCGTTCCATCGTCGCGACGACAAGTGACTGTACGAGCCTGTGAGCCTGAGGTCACTGGACAAGTCACAGATCGCGTTTGGCTTCCATTGGCAATTGGACAGCTTTGAGATCGCGTTCGAGTTCCGCCACCACAGGTTGCAGAACAAGAGCCCCACCCTGAGTATGTATATGCCGGTTGAGAGGCAGAGCAGCCAGACCATCCGCCAGAGTTCCAAGTTGGTTGTGAAGCACTACATGTTCCCCATCCCGTCGAATTCCATGTGTAAACATGGGACGTCCAAGTATAAGAATCCGATGTAGAGTTACCGGCTTTATCCGTAACTACGACTTCCAAAGTCTGTGAGCCAGAACCAAAGGATCTATTGTGTGGAGAGGTACAGCTTGTAAGAACTCCACCATTGAGTCGACATTGAACCGTGTCCACACCAGAGCCGCCCGCATCCGAGTGAGAAAATGTAAAACTAAAAGAAGGCAGGTTATGGGACGGATTGGATGGTGTGCTTGTAATACTGATTGTCGGTGGTGTGAGATCCACAAGCCAACTGACTGCAGCCGGAGACCCCGTGTTTCCAGCGGTATCGATGGCGCGCACTCTGAACTCATGATTTCCAGCGCTAAGTCCACTGAGGTTGACTGAAGATGTGCAGGTTGAAAAGCTTTCGCCATCCAGTGAGCACTCCATAGAAGCAACACTTCCTCCCCCAGAGTCCGTCGCACTGAAGCTTATGGATTGAGATGTGGAGTTTGAAAATGCCGGAATCGCTGTGATAGTCACAACGGGAAGAGTTAAATCCGTCGTCCAGTTCGCTGTGGCATGATTTCCAGTATTACCAAGATTATCTAACCCTCGAACTCTTAAATTATGTACGCCTTGAGCAATCGGTGAAACTGTATGAGGAGAAGAACAAGACACCCAAGATCCACTATCAAAAGAGCATTCATATCCAGTGATGCTTATTCCCGCTGGAACAGAGCCGCTAAAAGACACATCTGCACTCGTTAAATTATTAACACTTGGTGGTGAAGACGTAATTGTTATAGCTGGACCCGTTTGATAAACATTCCAATTGTACTCAATTGAAGCTGATGTGTTTCCAGCGTTATCCCGTGCCCGAACTTTAAAGTTATGAGCCCCTTCAGCAAGCCCTGAAAAGTTCACTCCCGATGTGCAGCTTGAAAAGGCTTGAGCGTTTAATGAACATTCAATTGTGGAAATTCCACTTCCTCCTGGGTCCGTGCTTGAGAAAGCAAACATAGCAGAGCTACTTGCTGTGATTACTGGTGGAGTGCTGGTGAAGCTTAAAACGGGAGTCTCAATATCCAATAAAAAGCTTGTGCTTCGTTCATGATAATGACCAACTCCATCATAAGCTCTGACTTGAATTTGGTTTGTGCCGACAATGCCCGTCACATTCAGTGGAGACGTGCAAACCGTAAATGAAGCTCCATTGAGAGAGCATTCATAGCGATCAATGCCGTGAAGATCGGTTGCGCTAAAGCTTACGGATTGGTTTGGATCGTTCACATAGGCATCAGGAACCGAGGTTAGCGTGAGAATAGGATAGGTTAAATCCACCGTCCATTGAAAATCATCGAAAGTCACATTGCCGGCATGATCATAAGCGCGCACAGTGAAAGTGAGATCATTTTCACTTAAGCCGCTGACCACATGAGGGGATGTGCAGGTTGCAAATGCCCCACCATTTACAGAGCACTCAAAACGCTCCACTCCAGAGAGGGGGTCTGTGGCTTCAAAAGAAAATGAGGCCGACGTGTCGTTTGTCAATGCAGCCGGAGTTGAAGTGATCGTTAAGCTTGGGGGCACTAAATCCACTGTGAAGGAGTAGGGAGAATTCCCGGCGGATCGGCGATTTTTAGCTAAATCAAGGGCGCTAATAATAACAGAAAACTGATCTCCATGAGAAAACGCACTCCCGCACGCACCAACAACACTTGCGTAATCAAAACTATTAACAAAACTGGATGAAAACTCCTGAAGCGTGCAAGCCACACTATTATCTGGGTAAAGAATTTCTAATTGATAATGACTTGAGTTATTCGCTGTTGAGAACTCAATAACCGGAAATCCATCTCCTAAAAACTCATCGGCGATGTTGTCTGTTCCACCACGAACACCAAGGATCATAAACGAGGATGGTGGAGTTCGATCCACCGTAAAGTTAAACGGTGTCGCCTGGGTTTGGTTTCTGGCCTGATCAAACACTGTCATTTCAATACGATATGTCCTGGGCTCAATAAAGTCCGGACAGTCTTCGAGTTCAATTTCAGTTAGAACGGCTGGAATATCTTTTAGTTCACAAACAAGGCTTGACGTGGTGGTGTCGAAAATTTGAAGAGCGTAATCACTTTGCCCTGAGCTTGCATCCCAGCGGACATTGAGAGTCTGCCCGGAAAACCACTCATCCACAGTTTGATCATTTTCACCAAACACTCCTTTAACCAGGAAAACAGCCGGTGGAGTGGCATCATAAATGACGTCATAACAGGTTCTTTTATTACTGACTAATGTTCCATCCGCTCGGACCATCCAAACACAGTACTCATGAGGTCCTTCCACGGCTGGAAGAGTCAGTTGAGGGGGAAGACTTGTGTACCACCCATTCTCAGAACCCAAGCCTCCAGGACAAAGTGGAAGATTGGAGGGATCATTGGCATCCGGCGGTTGAAAGCCGGGGTCGTTCAGCGCAAAACACCAAAATGTTCCCGGCTGGGTGTAGTTATTTTCAATAATAAAGTCAACTTCCGGCACAGTTGTATAACCAGGAGCTGAATTCGGATCATTAATAATCAAGCCCGGCACATTGACGTCAATTTCTGTATAAGGCGAGCAATTGATTCCACTTTCATGCCGGCTCTATCCACAACAGAAACAAAAGCGTGATAGAAGTTTCCGTGGGTGAGGTTATTGAAATGATGGCTGAGTTGCGAGGACATGATCTCGCGATCCGGCTCCACCCCCTCGCTGGGCTGACATGGGTCTATTAAAGAGGTGTAATCCTGAACTCCGTATTTATAAAGACGGATGCGATAAGGCTCCGGGGAAAGTCCGGAAATACTTAAATCACTCGAGGACTCCCAGGCGGCCTTAAACTCTTCAACGGAGGTGTAGTTATTGGCGGCTGGAACTTGAAGATTAACAGGAAGAGGGGGTTGAACGTCCACGCCAAGCCAAGGAGAGCATTTTGAAGAGTATACCTTTTCACGCTGCTTTAGGAAAACCTTGGCTGAATACCACTTGCCATCTTCTAAGTTCTCCACAAGTAAACCTGCTCGATTGGCACCATTCACGCTTTGTTCATTTACTTCAGAAAGACGCTCTGAAGTAATCTCTTTTTCCTCAGCACACTCCATCCCCTCATAAACATGGAGCCGGGCTTCCGATAATTTAAGAAGGTGGGGATTATTGGAATTTAGCTCAACTTGAACTTCATACTCAGCTTTATTGATAAACATATCTTCCGGTGGAAAGACAAATGACAGCTCACCTTCTGACAGATCAACGACTTCAATCTTCTTTTGACAAGATAAAGAGGAAAGGATTACGAAAGAGATGAGGACAAATATATAGATGTTTCTAATCCATAAATCAAACACGTCGACTCCCTCTACGTTCAAATATTCAGATTTATTTTATCGGTAAATCTTAACTGAAACTAAAGAAGCTATACTGAGTCATCTTAATACAGGCCATCTAATGTCTAGGATGGCCTGTATTAAGATGACTCAGAATGAAGCACTCGGAATGAAGCCGGCATCGACCAGGGCCAACTCTCTTCTTCTGACACACCCATAACTCGCCAATAATAAGTCCCACTCTTATTAGGATGAACTAGTAAGTATTTTGATTTGATGGTTTCAAGACGCTTGACCCTTTCAAATGTCTCATCTTCGGAAATTTCAATAATGTATGTTTTAACACCCTCAAGAGGCTGCCACTCTAGATGAATCCAAAAAGACGGACTTCCCTTAGCCACTTTGATTTTATCTGGATTTGTGGGCTCCCAATCAACATTCTGGGAAGCTAGTTTTCGAGAAGAACAAGTGGAAGCCACTTCATTCCAGGATGTCCACGGACTGACCGCCTGGCCTTCAGAGGATACCCATCTCATTCGAACCTTCTGAGGATGACTTCCTGTCCTCACCTGATTCTCTCCAACTTTTAGCTTTTCCAAACGGATCCCACTTGCAGTTTCAATCTCAACTTCGGAATCAAAATTCAAAGGTGGTCGCAAAAGAGTAAGCACTTTCTGGCTCTCCTGATAAAGAGAAGCCAAGTTCAACTCGCTAGGGTTTGAACTTACTGTTTCTTGCTCGCTTTCTACCACCCTATTCCCATCATAATGCGCTTGCACTCGCAGCTTTGTGGCTCCCAATGTACGCGGGCATATTTCAATATTTGATTCCTGAACAGAATGCTCTTTCGAGAACCCATCCTGTGAAGATTCAATTAAAATGTATTTCAATGGATAAAAAAGATCTGTTTTGATTTCAAACTTTAAAGGATTCGCACAAACTAGCTTTCCATCACTTGTCATTCGCGAAGAGTGAGGTTTGCTACCGCTACTGAGCAAGCGAAGTGTGGGGGAAAATGCAGACCACTGCTGTTCAAACAGAGAACCTCTTGCAGGCTTTTGCCCAACAGTCAACGCCACAGGCTCTGCTGTAAGATGGATATGAGCTTCACCAGGCTTCAACTTATGAAGTGGAAGAGAGAATGTCGGAGTTTCACTTTCCAATTCAAACTTCCGCCCTTGCAACTCACCTTTTAGAAAGTAACGCTGAAAAGGTCCTTTTTCGAGTTCCACAACGACCAACGGTTTAGGCGAAGGCACCAAATGAACCATGCTTATGGATGGGCCATCAATATGCTTCCTGAGAAAGCCTCGAGCACTCGATGACTTGGCAGAATGCTCATGTGTGACTTTCCAAAAAAACTGACTTATGTTTTCTGGCAAGGCGCTCGCTGGAACTTGATAGTAAAATGAATCAATCCCGGTCCGAACAAATTTGAAATTGGAATCCTCTTTCGACCAAAGCTCTAGTCGAAAAGGTGGAACAAGAGGTGCCATCCAAACAAACTGGAGAGGCTCACTTCCCAGCTGCTCAATCTGCTCACCAGGTTTTGGAAACAAAGACTGTACATTTTCCTCTCTTTTAGCTTCCACCACCACCGTTTTCACCACACTCGGTGCAGGCTCAAAAAACTGATGGGCTAAAGACGGTAGTGACGACAAACCAGCAAGCCCACTTTTTGAGATGTCCCCCACTCTCACAACTGTTTGTGGCTTTGTTTGAAGAGTTTCTTTTGTGGCAATAATTCGAAGGACCGCCTGGGAGTTATCTTCAGTCAGTAAGAGATCATCCCCACCCAGAAGGTCATCCTCGGCCACTCCTGTCCAAAAAGGAGAGCCCACTATTTTTTTGAAAACTCGCCCCTGACTCTTAAGAATAATCACATGAGCGGATGCTTTATCAGCACCGGACATCTGATTTTTCAAAGAGTAAATCGCCACACCAGAGGCAAATATTATTGCCACTCCAATGAAATTAAGAGTGTGACTTGAAAAGCGCATTTATCATAATCGGACGCTCGGACGGCAATCCTTAAATAGTTTTATTAAAACAAGTAACTCAGTCTAAGGTCGAGCGTAGAGTAAAAAAGAGACTGGGTTCCAGTGTTGGATGCTATGCCATCCTGATAGGTGAATCCATAGGAATGCAACTGCCCGTACCAGTAAATGCCGCTCTCCCACCGAGGGGAGAACCTATAGGAGACTCCCACAGAGCCGTCAAAAGCCATGGTGGGAGTCACTATGAACTCTCCTGAAGACTGAGTCGCAATTGGTGTTTGATATCTCATTGTCCATTCTAAAATCAAAGATCGCCAGAACGCCTGTACGATAAATCCCAGCGAACCAGTCGTCTGTTGATTCTCAATATAAGTCAGGTCCGCTCCCGGATTGACACGCAAAAAGGGCATGCGATGAAATTGTGCGCCCGCTCTAAACCCCAAATAAATATGGAATGGATCGAGTTTGTAGGGAGACTTTAAGTAATAAAGACCTTCTAGACCTAAGGTCTGCCAAAGATAACTGCTCTTATCGACCTTCACACCATCGTTTTCCAATGAGCCCGGTGTTGATTTGTAAGAAACAAGTCCACCCCAATGCAACGTCCGATAACTTGCTTCAAAATAATATCCTGGACCACTGAAGTCCTGATAGTTCAGTTTAGCATTGTTCACTACATTTTGTTGATAGTCGACAATCTGATAACCAGCACCCATGCCCACACGCCAGCCCAAATGAGGCTCTGGAACCTGGTATTGTGATTTTACAAATTTGTTTTTATACCAAGTTTCAAATTCAGTTCTGCTGGGGTTCTTTTTTGGTGGCTCTACCAACATCTCCACTTCAATTCCTAAAACAGTTTTTCTTTTTAAAACCTTGGTGTTTACGTCCAATGGAACCTGCCAATAAGAGGTGGATACCCCGTAGCCTTCGATCATAATCTCTTCTGCGCCTACCACTCCATAGGGCGCATCCATAATTAAATAAAGATTTTCATTTTCGTCTATAAAAGATCCCAACCAATGGATATCAGGAATTGCAAGTTTGACTAGTAGTGATTGTTGGGTGGGATAGTCCACTACAACCGTGTAGTTTTCATTGAACGGAAAGAAGAAAGATAATTTGTCTTCAACACGTGAAGCTTGAATACGAACTATGGGATATCTCAACTTAGTTTTCAGTGGAACGTCTCTCTGGGGTGGCTGACACGCCCACACGGTCGAACGATCTTTGTTCTGCGAAAGTGTATAGGAGTAGCACTTTTGTGATCGACCGTATCGTGCTCGATCAATTTCTTTTATGCTCTCTGGTTGCAAGTCTGCAATTTGACCTTGCAAAAGAGGTGAGCTGGGCTCGAAAACCAAACCCCCAATATCCACAGATATCCCATTTTTTTCCACAGTGACCTTAAGACCCTTACTGGACGGCAGATCGTATCTATACTCTACACTTGTCTCCTCAGACGCAAGAGCCGCTGAAAGTAACATAGACCACATAGAGAACAAGCAAAACAGCAATGTCACTATTTTATCCAACCTCCCTTTTCCTCAATCCAGCTTTATTTACAGGCTCCTTTGCAAATGAACCAAAGTCACGTCATCTTTTAAATCGGAAGAGTGGAACTGGAAGAGTTCCTTCGTTAGATCATCAAGAAAAATGGCGGGTTCTGAGCGCGTGGATTCAAAATGAGCATTCAAGAGCTTTATAAACTGTTTCTCGCGGATCGGTTTTCCTCCCTTAAAGTCCAGTTCAAACACTCCATCGGATATAAGAACCAAAGCCTCGTCAGAACTCAACTGAATGCTGCCAAGACGAGCTATTTTTTCAGATACGGAACCTAAAGGAGGATAAATACAGTCCTCGTCAATAAATGGATATCGAGACGAACCTAAAAGAAAAGGCTCTGGATGACTGTGGTTGATAAATTGAATACGGCCCGTTTTCTTTTCAAGGCAACCAAGAAAAGCAGTGATTGTAAATCGATCCTTTCCGATCACGCTCACCACATGATTCAAATGCTCTGACAAATGGATCAAATTGGCTTCTCCCAAGGCCTCATGACTTGCGAAAGTAGACTTTGCGGCCGAGCTGATAAGAGCCGCCGCAACACCATGGCCCGTAACATCACAAACATAAAAGTAAAGAAAGTCCGTCGTATTCCAATATCCCCACAGATCTCCTCCACAGGATCCGGCCATTTTATTAAAGCCATTCAGTTGAACCTCTTTGATCATTAAATTTCCCGAAGGCAGGAGCGCATTTTGCACCGCCTCTGCCGTCTTGAGTTCAGACTCGCGCTCAACTATTCGCTTTTGAAGATCCACATAGTCTTGAATCTGCTGAGCCATTTTTGTGATTGCACTATGCAGCCAGACCGTCTCACGAATATTTGAACGCGGAGGTGGCAGCTTGTCGTAATTTTGCTGCGCAATAAGGGAGGTCAACTCAACCAACCCCTCAAATCCACGACTCAAAATGGATGATAATTTATTAATGAATATAAGCCCAATCCCCAGCCCCAAACCTAAAAGCGCCAAATACAGCAACCGATACACTTCCCACTTGCTCTCGAGCTGTGTCGTAGCGCCAAAAGTCACCGTCGCCAATCCAAGATTGGAAATGGGCTTAACCACCATAGCCTCTCCCGAGGCGGTTGAATCAATCCACGAAAACAAGGCTCCTTGATTGAGCGACTTTCCAATCCGTTGAGCATCATCAACACTCAAGTTTTTACTTCGCCAAATGACCTCCCCAGTGGGCCACTTCAAAAGAGATAAATTATCAAGGTCGATCGCAAGCTGAGTGGGGTCTAAGCGAAATAGACCGAGTGCATTCTCGCTTTGAAGACGAATGAAAAGCCGGTTATTGATTTGCGAAAGCTCAAATTTGACCTTGGCATCCAGCGCTTCGGGTTGAAGCAAATCTAAATCATGAATTCCAACGGGAGCCTCATTCCATTCCATCCAATTCCCAGCTGGAGTTTGCTTAAAGAGCTTTACATAATCGAAAGGAGTAGCACTCATAAGCGCACTCAGATCTGGCACAAACCTGGGCCCCTCTAGTCCTGCCTTTAGAATCCAAGATTCAAGCGGATCACGCGCCGACCTTAGAACGTCCATGAAATTCCTCTCAATCGTCTCAGCGCTCATAAAAAGAGATTGATGCTTTTGTGCCTGAATCTCCGGCTGAATGGTGTATTCAAACAAAGCGTAAGTTGCCAATCCAAATAGGATTAGCAGGCCCGTTATTGCAAAAGCTAACAAATTTTTAAAGCTCAACTTTCCATCCCCTACTTATTCAAAGTTAAAACTAAATCGCTTTGCTCACAAAGATCTTTCCACCATTGTTTAATCTCTTGATCAGATTCAAGAAAAGACTCAAAAGTTTCATGCGGATGATGAAAAGCCAAATCGTTCACTCGAGCTTGAAGAGCGACTTTTGGAATCTGATTGAGAGAGGCTTTCCGCAAAAACAACCAGCCCCAAATTCGCATCAAGATCCTTTAATAAACTCGCCTCATCTGGTGAAAGTTGACTATAAAAAGTCCTCCAATCTTGACTCAATCTTTCACGAATTTTCCTCGGGAGAATCTCACATCTAAGAAAATCGGATTTATGTCCATTGAAAAACATCAGTTTTGAAACAACATCTACTTTTTCTCTAATAGCATACTGAGCAAATTCTTTCAGCTCAAGGAGGAAGAGGGATGTGATCGTTACATCCAACATAAGGTCCATATTATCCATGGAAGACTTCAGAGCTTTTAAACGCTGAAGGTTTTCATGAAATCGATCAAAGCTCATACCCGTTCGGATATACTCCGTCAGTTTGCGCGTACCATCAATAGAAGCGAAAATAGTAATCTTACGAAAGAATTTTAGTTTCGCAATCCACTTTTCAATAATAGGAGGAGGTAAATTAAGATTCGTATTATAAACTAAGCGTACTTTATTTGCAGTGCCAGATTGAATCAAGTCTTCAAGAATTTCGTGGTGCTTCGAAGATATTAAAGGCTCGCCTCCCGCAAAATATATCTCTTCAATGGCGGGATCATTGGCCAGTTTGCGAACTTCTGTGTCATAATGGGAAATACGCACCGTGCTTTTCAAAGCCTGACAATACTTGTGACTTACAATGTTTTCCCAGATATCCGCACGCCTTTCGAGCTGCTGGAGCCATGCACTACTAGCTTCAGGTCCGCAAGTTTTACAACTCAAATTGCAACCATGTGAGCGGTAATCAAGAAAGCGAATTCGTGGCGGAGTGGAGCCATCCAGTTGAGTGTCCCTAACAATACTTACAAAGCTGCTCGTGAATCTTTCATTCAACCCGCTCTTATAAGTGACCATTTTATTTGGTTTCTTACAATGAGCGCAGTCATCCGGAAGGGAACCATTCATCATCTGTTTACGGATGGACTTCATATAACCCGAATTCCAAAACACCTCAAAAGGTGCACGCGCTACTTCGGGAGGAGCATATTTAGAGATGCAGCACAATCGCCGAATTCCACTTGCATCCAGGTGAGCATGAACCCAAGGGACCACACAGGAGCTATCCTTTTTCGTGAAACATTCTTGCACAAAGTCCTCTGATAATATGCCTATAGTAGGCAATGCGCCTGCCCTTCTCAAGAAAAATATCATGCGGCCAAGCTCGGTGGTCAGATGACAACCCTGCTACCTAAGCTAAAGGGCCATTCAAAAGCTCTTCGCCGAAACGCTCGAGCTTGGTTGGTCCCATCCCATGGACTTGGCTCAGTTCATTCAGCGACCCGGGGTGAAGACTTGCCATATGACGAAGAGTTCGATCACTAAAGACTACAAATGCTGGGACATCGAGCTCTTTGGCTTTGTCTTTTCGCCAAAGTTTCAATATCTCAAAAACTTTGTTTTCATCTGCAGAAAGAATTAAGGCGTCATCGCTTTTGCGATCTTTAGAAGATTTTCTCTTAATCACTCTTCGAACCGATACAGGTTTTTCCACTCGCCGATCTGAATTCGGATCACACACATCACAGTGTCCACAAGCTTCGATTCTTTGAGAATCTCGATAATAAGTTAATATCTCAGAATGCCGACACTCACTGCCCTCGGCATATTCGACCAAATGATCAAGAGCTCGCCATCTGGAATTGACGATCTGAGATGGAGCCTTTGTGCTTCGAATAAAATACGACTGAAGGGCTTTGTCTTTTTTTGCATACAAAAGAAGACATGTGGATTCTTTTCCATCACGGCCTGCCCGCCCCATCTCTTGATAAAGTGAATCAATATTGGCTGGCATTTGATAATGAATCACCAATCTCACATCGGGGTGATCAATCCCCATTCCAAAGGCATTGGTTGCGATCAGAATTCTTAAATCCCCAGAAGAGTATTCTTCCTGTGTTTGTGTTCGTTCGCTGGATGTGAGACCCGCATGATAAAATCCAACACGCTCGAATTCAGGCTCGAGTTCACTTTTGAGCATTTCTGTATTCTTCCGGGCGCCGCAGTAAATGATTACTCGGCCATCAACGAACTTTCTCAATGCTTCTTTGAGCATTCCAAGTTTTTCATCCTCATCCGCACAGTGCTCGACTTGATAATAGAGATTGGGCCTATAAAATCCGTGAACATGTTTAACGGGCGACTTTAATTTCAACTGCTTGGAAATATCCTGAAGAACAAAAGGTGTGGCCGATGCGGTTAACGCTAAAACTGGAACATCAGGTCTTAGCTCTTTTAAGGATTTTAACTGCGAATACTCTTCCCTAAAATCATGTCCCCACTGAGACACACAGTGCGCTTCATCAATGGCAAAAAGAGCGATTTTAAAATCCCGAACCCATTTTTGAAAACCTTCTTTTTGTGTGCGCTCAGGAGAAATATAAAGAACAAATGTTCCACCACGGCTGAGTTCGCGAAAAACCTCGCGCTTTTCATCTTGGCTTTGACCAGAATGAAGACACCCAGCCGGAATCCCCATTTTTTTAAGAGATCTGACCTGATCCATCATCAAAGCAATCAATGGGGAAATGACGAGAACGAGTTTTTGTTTCTGGACGGCCACAAACTGATAACAAAGGGACTTCCCACCACCTGTTGGAAGGACCGCGATCACGTCATTTCCGCCTAATACAGACTCGATGATTTCACGCTGTCCAAGGCGAAAGTTTTCTAGCTGAAAATGCTGTCTTAAAATTTCGATCATCAAAAGGTTCACTCCGCTCGACCAAGAAGGTCTATACTTTATAACCTTTCAATGCATTGAACCCAACTGGTTTTCTCAAACAGTCGCCTAATTAGGAGCCCGCGGCTTGTGCAAAGGCATTAATAAATCACTCTAGACCAAGCTGCTTCATATATGTCTGATTATCCCAGAAAAGATACTCCTCATCCATAGGACCATCCTTTGTCCAATGAGCGATGGTTGCCATTGGAATTCTAAACTTCTTACCTGTCGGCTGAATGATCTTTCCATCCGGAGTTTTCATCGGCTTTGTAAATGTTCCTTCCATTATTCCATAGACTGCCGTCCACTCCCCTTGGCCAACTTTAATAGGATGCTCTGAGATTCGTGTGTCTGGAGCATAGCTGAACATATACTTCATATCTTCAATGTGCCTATCAAGACCTTCAGTTGTATGCCCATCTGGCCAGTGAACTTTGACATCCTTTGTATGAGTGGTGGCAAAGCCTTCCCAATCTTGTTTAGAAAATTAGTCAAAATCGAGCTTATCGAAAGTAGCTAAATTGGATTTAACTTGTTGTTGAAGCACTTCGAAATCTGCTTTCCGATTGTCTTTTGTTTGGGAGCATCCCACTGAAAGAACCATTAAGATAGCTAGCGCAATATGTGCAATCAGCAGTTTCATATGAACCTCCAAAGTGTTTGGCCTCCTTCTTCCCAAGTCAGTAAATAGTCGCGAACAAATAAAAGAGGTTCAAGTCAGGCAAACACCGCTAAATTTTGAAGATTACGATTGAGTTCTTGAGCCTAACCCGAGGTAACCAGCCTCTTTTGCGTGAGCTCTACCCCACCTATTTCCTGCCAAGTCGAAGGTGATCGACTTGGCAAAATATTATGTACCCCCCTCTATTTTATTTTCTGAAAGCCAGCTATAAGGATTCTAACTGTCCGTTCTACCGATACTTAAGATGTCCTTTAGTCTTCTGTGAATGGCGCCCTAGCTTTTTATAGGAGGCTCAAATGGGAAAGAAAATATATATAGGTAACCTTGCATACTCAGTGGACTCTGCACAACTTGCAGACGTTTTCGGTCAGTATGGAACTGTGGATTCATCCAATGTGATCATGGATCGTGAAAGCGGTCGCAGCAAAGGTTTTGGATTCATCGAAATGTCACAAGACAGTGAGGCTCAAGAAGCCATTGATCAATTGAACGGAAAAGATCTTTCCGGACGAGCGATGAATGTTTCTGAAGCAAAACCACAAGCGCCTCGCGACAACAACCGCGGTGGCGGACGTGGATTCAACTCTAGACGTTCTTATTAATTAAAACGTTTATTACTACCTATTCTTAAATTTGAAATGCCGACTTTTTAAAGTCGGCATTTTTTATTTAATGACCGTGATTATGGCCGTTTCCATGACCATGTCCCGAATCCGACTCACCTAACGACTGACAGGCCTTCACTATCAAATCATTTTCTCGCTCATTTAAATTTTCAAATCGATCCACTGTTTGAAAGATATGACTGCTTGAAAGTTGATCCTGTTCGGAAGTGGTCCATCTCAAGCTCCAGCACCCGTTCATTTCCTGAAAACCAATTCCTTTTAAAATATACACCTGCTCATCTGAATCCCAACGAAAGTCATAGGACGCGGAGTGATGATGACCATTCTCCATAAACATATAAGGAAAAACTCTGAAATCCTTTAAGAATTTGGGCACGTGAGAGTGATCTCCCTTTTCCCAAACATGAATATTCATTTTTGAATAAACCCATTTTTGAGGAATTTCACCTCTCAGGTTGAGCTGCGGAGATTTGTAATTGACGGACTCAAACTGTCCCTGAACTTTTCTTTCTCCACTGAGCCATTCGATTTCGGCACAGAAGGACTGATTGTCCGTCTCAAAGGGAATTGGACAATGAGCATAGCTAAGCGTCGGTAAAAATATAAGAAGCCATTTTGTGATTTTCATAATCTTTCCTTTCAAAAATAATTATAGTTCACATTCAAAGAGTAGGTTTTATTAAGAACTGTGTTTCGAGCCCGTCCAAGCCAAGTTTGGTCGGAGTAAAATAGCCCCACGCCCCAATTCTCACCAAAGTTCTTTTGAGAGCCCAAAAGGACAGTCGTGCTCTGAAGACTTCCCGACTTTTCCCTGATCGTTGAAAGCGTGCGCGGAGTGAGGTGGTTGACACTCACTCCGGCCGACAAAGTGATCTCTTGAAAATTCAAAGCGTAATTGGCTGTAACGGACAATGAATTGTCATAAAAGTCGGACACACGCATACCACCAAAGCTTTTTGAAAAGATTTTGAGTGATTTGGCTTGTGCTAAAAGCGTGAGTGGAAAATAGACTTTTTTAAGAGTGAGCCCCATTCCAAAGCCCCACTGATTATGGCCGGTCACATCCGCACCTTCTGACAAAGAAGAAGTGTCATAGATTGATTTTCCGGTCGGAAGATTTACAAATGTCGATAGGTAAACAACTGGCTTCCAGTAAGAAAAGCTGTACTCAGGAAGAAGCTCATAAGAGTATCCAATCAAGGTATCACTCATATTTTGACTTGCTCCGGACTCAGTCGAATCACGATACCTGCCTTCAAAAAGACTTGTGGAAATAAAGGCTTGATGACGGTCTGCCATTGCTCCCGCAATGTTCAAGCCAAACGAATGAATCTCCCTCTTTTTATCATTCCAGACATAAAAATCCTTTGAGTTGAAGACCCGGCCCTGAGAATCAGCCATTGAGTAAGATGTATTTATACTCAATCTCTGACTCAGCTGGAGAATCGGAAAGCTGGCAGGCAGTTGCCCACAACAGCTACTGGCATGAGATTCTTTCGATAAAATTAGTAAAAATGAAACTAGAAGAAATCGTCCCATTCCACTTTATCCTTAATATTGAAGTTCTGATCCAGTACCCAGATTTCGTTCTTCCAATCACCAGGCATGTTGTATCGGATAGACTTATTGAGATAAAGACCCTCTCCGATATCTTCGAAAAACCCAGGATCATCCAAAGGGTGACCCATGCTCGGCATGGTCGCATAAAAGCCTAGGCTCAAATCATCTGGTAAGGAATAGAGTGCACCCTGCTCATCTTTAAGAATCACAAGCAGATGATTTTTTACACTGACATTTCCCATTGGTCCATGGATCCACTTGATTTCCACATTCAGCTTTAAAACTTCCAATGGTAGAGTTTGAGAGTCCACTTGAGTTTTGATATCAGAAGAGGTTCGATGATTCATGGGTGACTCACAGGCCGACAAAAAAGTAAGCGCAAAGAAGAAAGTGAATATAGGATTCATTTATAACCTCCTTATGTAGCAACCCATGCTTTTTCCATGACGATATTTTACGGGCTTTTCCTGAGCCAGCATCACAAGGTTTTCTTCCAGGTATTTCTTCTCGGACTGGGAAAAGTCCTTCCCATCGCTCACACCCCCTTCATAGAGAGTTTCATATTTTTCACCACCCTCAACCTGCCTCAGTAAGACGACATGAGGAGTCTTAAGAGCGCCATAGCGCTTCACCAGTTTCTGTTCGCGATCCAATAGAATAGGAAACTGGAATTGCTTCGAATCAAAATAAGTCAAAACTTCACGTTCATTTTTCGGATCAAGGAGATCTGAAATCACTCCGTAAAAAGACACTTGGGAAAACTGATCTTTAAGCTGATTCAAGTGCTCCACATGGCTTTGCGAGCAAGGGCACTCTTGTGAAAGAAATAAGACAGCTTTGAATTTTGCATCATCTCTTTCAAAGAAATGAATGTCCTCAAGTGCAAATGCATGGGGGAGCTGAAAAATTATAAATAACAACACATAGAAAGAATGGCGCACCACCGGAAAACTCCTTAGTTATAACTTCACCTCAATAATTATCCAAATACGTTTGGTAAACTTAGGCGAGGAGTGGCGGCGACAGTCCGGAAAAATCAAACGGAAAAAGTCGTGTCTGAAGTTGAGCTTCTTTTTGAAGATGTTTTAAAGGAGATAAGGCTTCAATAAATAAAGCTGTATTTGATTTTGTGTATGCGGAATTCGGCGAAGATGTGGGCAAAAAAAGTTCGAAACTTCCAATGATTTGAAAGGCCGCCTTTGAACTTGGGGCAGAAAGAAAAGTTTTACTTCCACAGGTTTCTGCGACCTGCTCGCTCATCGCTGAATCGTTTATCTTGGAATTAAATGTGTTCTCAATCCTTTCAATGGACAAAAAGACATTAAAAACCAAAGTGATAAAGAACCACTTTGTCAGCGTCCGTCGGAGCCTGCGTTCTTCAGAAAGGTCGGCGAATTGCATCATTTCCCCATTGGCTAATGTTATTCCTGATTTGATGCAAGAGAAACAGACTCTTTCTTCGGCAGAAAATGCACCGCATTCAGTGCAATTAATAGTCAATTGAGAATCTTCTTAAAAGAGCTTGAAAGCGTTCGGTCCGATGACTATTCAAAGACGTAACTAAAACCTAAGTCTTTTTAAGGAGTTCGTATGGCTCGACTTGCCCTTAACCTTTTCTTTTTCCCGGCACTGATATCCATAATTGCTTTTTCAAGCCCGAGCTTTGCAAAGCTCGAATTGAAAGATATCCAGGCTGCTCTCGAAAGTGAGGATGGGCTGACGGCTGAGATTCATGGTGCCGACAAAGACTCACATCTTTTTGTCGTTGTCGTTCGAGATCCAAAAAATTTCTTCGATTATATCCAGATTCCTTTGGTGGCGGACTACACCTCTAAGAATTATGAAGAAGTGAAAAAGACTCTATACACCCTAAATAGACATGACTTTGTAAACATCAAAGGAAGCTTTCATGGCTGGCTCGATGCAGCTCAAAGACATATTATGGTTCAAACTTTGACTGTGGTAAAAAGATTCGATGGAGGCTATAGCGACTATCCGGATTACAAGCACAATATCAAGGTGCCCGAGGAGTTAAAGAATCAGAGTTCCGCAGTTGTAAAAGTTCATGCCGTTGTAAAAGGTGGATCCATTTTTTTAGTCGAATACAAGGATGTGAATCTTCCCATAGTGGTCGAGCGTCCTGAGCTCGTTGAAAACCTCTATCGTGGAGATAAAATTCGAATTCATTATGAGATTGCTAAGTTTCCATCCCGACCAATGCACTTAAAACTTAAGAGTGAAGATGGCTCAATTGAGATGCTGGATCGCTTGGTGGATCAGCACGATCAGCCGATTCACCACTGTGGCGACCTAGTGATGTTTCCGAAGAGCCCTCAAGTGATCTTCAATGTTTTCGCAATCAAAAAAGATCTTGGTGATGATCTGTTTCGCACGTACACCCTGATCAACTTTGACGACATGGACCTCTTCCTTGCTGTGCGAGAGAAGGCCCAAGCGGCATGGGATCAGAAAACGGAGTCCATCACACGTGGTCGAAATTATTACATCAACTCGGGGATTCAGGCCTGTGCAAAAGGACGGGTCCATATGATTGATCCCACACAAGCCAATCCCCAAATTATTATTGAAAGAGTCGAAGACCTTTATTTTAAATAGGCTTCTAATGGGTGATGCGCTTCAGGGCTTGAAACACGTAGCGCTGGCCATCATCCGCTCCGGCCAAGTCACCCAAACTTACAATCCCAACCATTCTTTTATCTCGATTTAAAACAGGAAGTCGGCGAATTTTTGCTTCTGCCATTTTCTGACTGACGGTCTCTAAATCATCATCTTCATAGCAATAATAAATTCCTTCCGACATAACTTCTCTGACCGTACAGTCTTGAATGCTCTTCCCTTCAGCTATACCTCTAAGAATGATATCGCGATCCGTGATCATTCCCTTTAGGCGGTCATTTTCACCCACAGGAATTGCGCCAAGGTCTCCCTCTTTCATAATACGCGCAACTTCAACAATTCGATCACTTGGACTGACTAATTTAACATCTGAACTCATCACTTCGCTGACCTGCATAATGCCTCCTCTTTTTGCTTTGAGAATCTCGCGGCTGAGACGCAAGTTCATTAACGGAGAATCAAGCTTATGTGTTGTTTTCTTGACTGAACTGGTTTCTCTTTGAAAACTGTGAGGAATCAACAAGGAGAAAGTCATGAAGAAGTTCATTTTGATGTCACTGATATTAGTTTCAGTTCAAAGTTTCGCTTTAGGTCGCAGCAATGTTGGAGTGAATTTCGGAATGGCTCATGGTGGGGTCACTTTAGGTGGTGAATATGAGTATTTAATGAAGCGCTCTTATGGAGTCGCTGGCTTTGCACGCTTCTTTCAAAAAGATGATGACCTTCCAGCGTCTCGCCCCGGAGTCTTCGCAATGGGGGCTTTACTGCGCGCTCACCAGCGAATGGATGAAGTGAATTTCTTTGTCGGTGGTGGTTTGGCTGTTTTAAACATTGATCGAGGCAGCACGGATACGACTTCACTTGGACCTGCGTTTTCCCTTGGACTGACTTACTCACTCACCGACACTGTTCAGATCGGACTCGAACATGTGGGTTACTGGGTTTGGTTAGATGAAGACTTCAGAGGCCGAGTCGTTGATGACACCAGCCTCCGTATGACTTTCAACTTCTAATTCAGTTGAAATCTCTTTAGGTCTTTTGAAGCCCTCTTGTCCAATCGGTGATTCGCTGAAGCACCGATTGAGGCGCTTGATCAAAGGCCACACCGTACGCTTTGTTGGCTTCTGACCACACCACACGCCCTCCGACTTCGATCTTCTCAGATCCGTCAGGTGACTCGATAAGCATTGTGACCATACCACCATCTTCAAGAAGTGCGGATGTGTTCACCTGTGCACCACCTAAGGAGATACTGCTAACGGATCCAACAAGCTCTCTATCACCAACACTGATGCGAACCTCACTATTGATTTTATAACGATCATGTCGTCTTCGGCTCTGCGGATTGAGCATTCCACGGATTTGATAAACAAGCAGAGGAAGCATCAATAAGATGAGCGTGATAAATATCTGACCAAGTGGTTTTTTGTTTTGCGAAGCGGTCGCACTCAATTTGCGAACAGTTCCACATCCTGCCATTTCATTGGATGCCACTCCACGGTCCGCACCGGCGTAGGAAACACTGTATGCGGGTTGACTAGTTTCCACCGGAGAGCCCAAAGCTGTTGAAACTGCCCAGCTCGAATTCAATTTACCACTTGTAGAAACCTTTCCACTGAGCTGACTATAGCTCTGAATCTGCTGGAGAATAATTGATCTAATTTGAAATCCCAGCATTTCGGGTTGCACCACTTTCATCTGCGCCGCAGTTCCCGCCACAAATGGGGCCGCCATACTGGTTCCCGAGGATGTTCCAAACTTATTACCTGGAATAGTGCTTAAGATATAAGTCCCTGGGCTTCCAATATGGACTGTAGAAACTCCGAAGTTAGAAAAACTAGCTAGTCCGTTTGAGCTGTTTGTCGCTGCAACTGAAATCACATTGGGAACATTATAGCTGGCTGGATAAAGCGGTGAGTAATCGTTGTTATTGGCAGAATTCCCAGCTGCGGCAACAAAGCTTGCACCCTGTTCATAACTGTACGCAATCGCATCCAGTAGCGCAGAGGAGTAACCAGATCCACCCCAAGAGTTATTCAAAACAGTCGCACCATTATTTACAGCGTAATAAATCGCTTTAATAGCGCTAGCAGTTGTTCCACGTCCGGAGCCATCAAGGAACTTAAGTGGCATGATTTGAATTTTGGACTGAGTTCTTGGCGGAGAATAAATATTCTGATCCACGCTTAAAATGATTCCACTGACATGAGTTCCGTGGCCATCATCGTCATACATCACACCGGAGTTCGCTACAAAGTTCCATCCATGAACATCGTCCACGTAACCATTGCCATCGTCATCAATTCCATTTCCAGGAATCTCGCCTTCGTTCACCCAAAGTGAATTAGTTTCTTGGATGACATCGTGATCAATTTCTAATCCAGTATCAATCACTGCCACTATCGGTCTTGAACTTGATTGCGCCTGGACATCTCCACCCAGAGATTGCCAAACTTCGGATAAACCAATCTCAGAATCTGTGGCTAAAACCTCATTGGACTTGGATGCATATGCTTCAATATCAGAAATTGAAAAAGTCTCATGCATACCAACGTCTTCAGATTTCGTGACATAGTAATTGGGCTCGACGTACTCGACATCCGGATCCTGGGACAACTCATAAATGGCTTGCTCAACGGATTGACCTTTTCCTAATGAAAAGTGATGAAGATTCATTTTTTCAAATGAAGCCTGAAGAACCATTTGTTTTTCGGATTGCGCTTTGCCTAAAAAGGCAAAAGAGGACATGGCCCCTTTCTTCGATTTTAATTTTACGATCACTTCACCAGGACTATAGTCCTGAGCGAAAGACTCGGAAGAAAGAAGAAGTAAACAGGAAAATAAACAATAAATAAGACCCGTGTGACCTAATATCCTCATGTCTTGAGATCCCCCAACGAGATCTCATCGGACATAAGTCGAGGGGGATTAAGGTCTAAGGATCACAAATCTCAAATTAATACAGAAAAAAAAGCGAAATCACTGAAGAAGCCGCGTATTTCGCTCGATATCCATTGTCTCATTAAGAGACATAACCCATCTCTGGAAAGAGTCTCCTGCCAACTGCTCGGCTTCATTGGTCGGAGTCTCAGGCTCTTTAGGAGTTTGAGATTTCCACGAAAGGAGATCGAAAATATAGCTTTCTCCACCCCATTCCTTAACCTCAGGAATTAATCCTGTTTTCCCTTTTCGTGAGGCAAGAAGTCTCAATGCTTCCTCCGGGCGCCCTACACCAGGAAGCGAGGTCTCAGCGAGTGTGATTTTATCCACTTTCTCCCATTTCACTCCCAAGCGATTAAAAATATCGAGCGCACCCTGAGTGTGGCCATCTTTCAAAAGATTTCGTGCATTGTTCAACTCTTCGTTAACTATACGACGAGCAAGGAATTTTCTTGCAACGTCTTCCTTTACATCCTCAAAGGATTTCTGCCCACCCGGCTCTTTTTTATCCACCAAGATAATGTGAAATCCAAAATCTGACTCAATAGGTTCACTGACTTGGCTCTCTGGAAGTGAAAAGGCCGCTTGCTCAAATGCGGCAATCATTCGTCCACGTTCAAAAAAGCCCAAATCTCCACCCTTGGACTTAGAGCCTGGATCGTCACTGTATTTTTGTGCAAGGTGTGAGAAATTCTCAACATTGAGTTCAGGCTTAATCTCTTCAATCTTTTTAAGAGCTTGATCTCTGGATTGTTCTTCATTGACTGCAATCAGAATATGGCGGGCTTTTACGCGCTCTGGACTCGAATAATCGATTTTTCGCACTTCGTAGTCTGCTTTTAACTCTTCTTCTTTGTTCTTAAGTGAATCCTGAACTTGGGCAGCACTCACTTTGAAGTTTTCAACAAGTTCCTGAGGCTGAATCTTTGCATACCTAAAGCTCAAAGCCACTTGATTCAAAGACTGAAGGGAGTCCTTAGCTTGATCAGACAGTGTATTGGAGATCACAAATAAATTCTGTAATTTCTGAGTCATCAATTCTTTACGAACCTGTCTCTCAAAAGCACCCGGGGTTTGTCCGGTCCCATTAAGATACCCAAGATATTTCTGTCTCTGAAACCGCTCGTTTTCTTGAAAAAATGGAATGGCGGTGATCGCTCTTCGTACTTCTTCATCAGAAACGCGAAGTCCTAAATTTTCCGCTTTTTGGAAAATCGCCTCACTCATAATCAGCTCTTCAAGTGCGCGACGTCGAAACTCTCGCGTAAATAGTTCCCTTTGAGCGGCCGGAAACTGATCCAGGTTCAAGTTTGCACTGCGTTCAATCATGTCCACGTGACGGCCGAAACTCGCAATTGAAATGGCCTGGCCGTTTACAATAGCAGCATTTCCACCCAAATCAGAGCCCATTCGCTCAGGTGTGATACCAAAGAAAGCAAAAACCAGGATGATGGCTCCAAAAATCACGTAAGCCACAAGGGTTTTAAATTTAAATGGGGAATCTTCTCTTTTTTTGGTTTTCAGCGATTTTCGAAATTTCTCAAACATGGGTGCCTCCGAAGGATTGAGCTTCCAAACTTTTCAAGACTTTTTCAAGCGGATTATTTATATAAATTCTTTTCACTTTCGAAACTTGCGAATACAGTTAGAAGATATGAATTTTTTCACCTTTGATATTCGAAAAGTTTTTGCAGCGATTTTATTAGTCATTCTTCCCCTTCTTGCCATCAATATGCAGCGGAATTCTGAAGAGGAGCTGTGGTTTACAAAACCCTTCACTTGGACCGCTGGGCTTGTGCAAGGCGCTTATTTTGGATTTAGTTCAGGAGTTCGCGGGACCACGTCGATGTATCTGGATCTGATTGATGTCAAGGTGCGAAATAAAGCTCTCGAAGCTGAAATTGCAAAGCTTCGTGCAGAACTCGGATCTGTCACAGAGTTAAAATTGGAAAATCAGCGCTTAAATGATTTGCTGGGCTTTAAACAAGCATCCCCTTTAAGTCTGGTCGCAGCAAAAATTGTTGGGAGAGACTTGCTTCCTGATCACTACACTTTGACGATTGATCGAGGAACAGAGCATGGGATTCAAAAAAATATGGCCGTTATCACCACTGGCGGTGTGGTCGGATACATCTTTCGTGCAGAGCCCCAAAGTTCACAAATTCTGCTCATGACGGACCGGTACGCCGCAATTGATGCCATTGTACAAAGATCGCGCGCCCGCGGAATTGTGGAAGGACTGAGCCGTGATTCAGGCAGGCTCAGTCATTTAAAGCGCAGCGATGATGTTGAGGTCGGTGACCTAGTGGTCACGTCGGGATTATTTCGTATTTTTCCAAAGGGTTTTCCCGTGGGAATGGTGACTGCTGTTGAACGAAGTCAGTACGGACTCAGTCAAAAGGTAGAGCTTAAACCCGCTGTGGATTTAACCAATTTGGAAGAGGTTTTTGTAATCACCAGTACAGGAAATGCGAATGAAACCACGCCTGAAGAAAATATTGAGAAAGTTGAAAATGTAAGAGCCGAGGAAGCTGAATGATCATTCCCTGGCGCATTTTGTATCACTTCGGACTCATCCCGATCCTAGTCTTTTTATTCACAGGACTTCAAACATCACTGTGGTTTCAACTTCTGGGGTTATTTCCACCACCACAATTTTGGATTTTAATTCTAACTTATTTGATTATTCATCGACCATTTTGGCTGAGCATTAGTCTTGGTTATTTGTTTTCCATTTTAATGACTGGATTCACCGCCTGGCCGTTCGAGTTTCTTTTAGCCAGCTCAATGCTCATTGTCGGCTCCTCGCAACTCTTAAAAGATCGAATCTATGGGTCAGGTGCAAATTACTTCATCGCTCTTTGCGGATGGAATGTTTTTCTCTTCCATCTCTGTTACAATTTCTTGGGCCTTATTAAGGAAGGAATAGCTTTTCAAAGGATCAGCCTATTTGATTTGAGTTTGTCCCCTTTGATTTCTATCCTTCTCGCCTACCCGATTTATTTTATTTTTAGATTTCTAGATAAGATCTTTATGAAAGAAGAAGATCCACTGCCAGGAAAAAGCCTCATATGAAAACAACAGATTGGCTCAAAAATGATGAGGAAGAAGCACGAGAGTATTGGAGTCGTTATAAATATGTTTATGCTGCTGTTATAATTTTCAGCTGTATTTTAACGGCGCGACTCTGGCAACTTCAGATCATTGATGGAGCGGAGCTTCGCACCTTCTCTGAAAAAAATCGTGTTAAAGAGACTAAGCTTCCGGCTCCCCGAGGGCTTTTTCTTGACCGTGAAAGTCGCGTTCTGGTGGATAACCTTCCAGGCTTTGATGTGACAATCACTCCTCAGTACGCCACGAATCTAGAGGAAACCGCGCAGGCTCTGACAGATATACTCAACATCCCCTCTCAGGAGATCGTAAAACTTGTGCAGAAGAGTCGGCGCAGAGATGGTCCGTTCCGTCCCGTTCGAATCAAAGACAACCTTTCAATGGATGAAGTTTTTCAACTTAAACTTTTGCGCTGGGATCATCCAGGATTGAACGTCAATGAAGTTATTGTTCGCTCTTATCCCCTGGCTGAGAATGGCGCACAGGTTTTTGGATACGTTGGTGAAATTTCGCAAAGCCAGCTTCCAAAAATGAATGAAGAGTACCGTGGAAAGATCGTTCTTGAGCAAGGTGATATTATTGGAAAGAACGGGCTTGAGGAAGTTTGGGATTTAGCAATTCGTGGAAGAGATGGCGTCTCCTACGTCGAAGTGGATGCCAGGGGGCGCGAGGCTCCAAGTGAAAATCCAATTTATTTTGGATTTAAACCTAAGCCTTATCAATCAGGAAACAACCTGGTGCTGACCATTGATAAGGACATTCAAGAAGCCGCATACAAAGCCATGGTGGAGCGTGATGATGAAGTTGGACCACGCATTGGCGGTATTATAGCGATGAAGTCCAATGGTGAGATTTTGGCCTGGGTGAATTCGCCCAGCTATAACCCAAACCTCTTCTCAACAGGGATTTCCTCTAAGGTTTGGTCTGAACTTTTGAATCATCCTTTTAAACCTTTACGAAATAAGGCGATTCAGGACCATTATTCACCTGGATCAACTTTTAAACCATTGGTTGCTGTTGCGGCTTTACAAGAAAAGATCATTCGCCCAGGCACCCTGGTGTTTTCACCATCACAGTTTAAATTTGGTCGTCGTATTTACCATGATCATTCAAGAGCTGGACATGGAACGATTTCGGTTGTTCAAGCCATAGAGCGTTCTTCAAACGTTTTCTTTTACAAAATGGGAATCGCACTTGGTATTGATCGCATCGCCGCTTATGCAAAATACCTGGGATTAGGTGCAAGAACCGGAATTCAGATCCCTCATGAAGTTTCTGGGTTGATTCCAACGGAGGAGTGGAAAGAGTCGGCACTTGGAGAGGCGTGGCAGCCAGGTGAGAATCTGTCGAATGCCATTGGGCAAGGGTTTGTTCTTTCCACGGCTCTTCAAATGGCTGTTGCTTTCAACGCGATTGGCTTAGAGGGGCCTGTGATGAGACCTTTTATTGTTCGTAAAGTCATCGATACGGAAAATCACGTGATCAGAGAGTTTGAACCGGAAATCGTGCGTGACACTTCAAAGCCTAATGCCGAAGGTCTTGTCATTGATAAAGAGACTTTTCGTGTGGTGAAGGAAGGTATGAGGCGTGTGGTCAACGGCGATGCGGGAACAGCTCGAGGATCACGCATTCCAGGTGTTGAGGTTGCTGGGAAAACCGGAACCACTCAAGTTCGCGCCTTTTCTGCGGATGAAATTTATAAAAAGTGCAACACCCGCCCACTCAATCAAAGACATCATGGCTGGTTTGTTGGATTCGCTCCATGGGACAATCCAAAGATCACAGTTGCGGTATTGGCTCAGCATGCGTGCACAGGATCGCGTGGAGCTGCTCCGATTGCGAAGGATATCATCACTGCGTATTTTCAAAAGTATCATCCCGAGTTGATTAAAACCCCTCCGAAGTTAACCTTTGTCCCTGGCCCAAGTGCCGAGAGTGTTGAAGAATGAGTTTAGATTTAAAATCAAACATCCAAGTCGAAGAGCGCACGTTTTTATCACGACTGGATCTGAATTTTGCGTTTGCCATTTTTGCATTGAATTTAATCGGCCTTATCAATCTCTACAGTGCGACACATGGTATTTTTCATCGAGATAAGTCCAATCTCTTCTGGATGCAGATCGGTTGGCTGACAGTCGGTTGGGCGATATATATGGGCGTCACACTTATAGACTATAGAGCTCTGGTCAAAAGAGCTTATTGGATTTATGGCGTGAATCTTGTTGCTCTTTTAGCCGTCAGTTTTGTTGGAACGATTTCATATGGAGCAAGACGCTGGCTTGATCTTGGATTTTTTAAATATCAACCGTCTGAGACAATGAAAGTTCTTTTGATCTTAGTGATGGCCAAGATCCTGGCACAAAAACAATCCAATAAACCACTTGGAGTTCGTGAGTTGCTTTGGCCCGGCTTTCTAGTGATTGTTCCTTGGGCTCTCACAGTAAAACAACCAGATTTAGGAACAGCAACCTTGATCTTGGCGACAGCGGGAACGATGATTTTGTTTATTGGAATTCGAAAGGGAATTTTAATTTTTGCAGCTGTCGTCGGTATTATCGCTGCACCTTTGATTTGGAATTTTGGTTTAAAGGAATATCAAAGAAACCGCGTTCTCACTTTTCTCTCCCCGGGGAGAGATCCAAGAGGAACCGGATACAACAGCATTCAGTCAAAAATTGCAGTAGGAAGTGGCCGAATTGTCGGCAAAGGTTTTCGTAAAGGAACTCAGTCACAACTGGAGTTCTTACCGGAACGTCACACAGACTTCATCTACAGTGTATTAAGTGAAGAGCACGGCTTTATCGGAAGCTTTATCACACTTGGGCTCTTTTTCATTGTCTACCTCATGTCGATTAAGATTGCGGCGCAAGCACGAGACAAAGTGGGTGCACTGGTGGTTATTGGCGTCGGTGGGTACCTATTTTGGCATATGATCGTCAATATGGGCATGGTGGTTGGGCTCTTACCCATTGTCGGTGCACCTCTACCGCTGATTTCGTATGGTGGATCAAGCCTACTAACCACAATGGCGGCGTTAGGCTTGATCTCGTCCGTTTCGTTTAGACGCTACCTTTTTTAAGCAAGGTGCTTATTGATCATTGCAGCAATATTTTCTTTTGGCTGATTGCCAACAATTTGCTCAACTTCCTGACCCGATTTGAACAGGATCATAGTCGGGATTCCGCGAACTCCATATTTCGCAGGAGTGTTTGGATTTTGGTCCACATTGATTTTAAGAATTTTAACTTTAGGCTGCATTTGCTCGGCTAGCTCTTCAAGAGTTGGCCCTAAAGCTCGACAAGGACCGCACCACTCCGCCCAGAAGTCCACTAAAACGGGTGTCTCAGATTGAAGCACCTCTTTTTCGAACTCAGAATCGGTTACGGGTTTTGTAAAGCTACCTGACATCTAGACCTCCATTTTGTTAGCGGATCCTCAGAATTTGGCGATTCCTCTGCAGATGTCAAGGAGCGGACTCAAAATCCGATAAGAAATGGATGTCTAAACCGTTTCAAGTGCTCATCATTGAAGACGATAAAACGCTGGGTCCAGCACTCCTATCTGCATTCAAAAAAGCGGGCTTCGATAGTTATCTCGCGCAAGGACCGGAAGCTGCAGAAACTCTTTGCAGTCACTGCGATTTCTCGGTCATTTTGGCAGATTGTATGCTTCCGCGAATGGATGGTGTGAGTTTACTGAAATCTCTTCTTCCACAGATGTCCAACCCGCCAGTGGTTTTTCTGATGACTGGAGTTTTCAAGGACAAAACTTTTCTAAGTGAAGCTAAACGAAAAACAGGCGCTCGAGAAATCCTATCTAAGCCGTTTGAGCTCAAGGAGATCATTAAGAAAATAAAAGAGTGTCAAGAAAAAGAGGAAAACGCTCCTCCTCCTGAAAAAAAGCTCATCGAATACTTCTGTGAACTGCAACCTAGTGTGTCTGATATCATCGAGAGATTCAGTGAGCCAAACAGTATTGAAGGACGCGAGCTTCCATTTTTGATTTCGCTGCTTGTTCATGTTCAATGGTCCGGTGCACTTCACATTCAGCCTCCATCCGGATCCAATGGTGCAATTTACTTGCGAAATGGAGAGATTGCTCAAGTCGCGCTCGATGATAGCAAAAGTTTGCTCGGGCACTTGCTTATGGTTCTGGGCTTTGTAGAGCCGGAGGAATTGGAGGCTGCTCTGCAAATGAATGATAAGGCTATGATCGGACAAAGGTTGATTAATCAGTTATCGATCAGTCCACACGCTCTCGATCTCGCTCTGGCCGAACAGAATGTACTGCGGCTCAGTCAGATGATCTCACCGGAGATTGTTGAATTAAAACTAGTGCCTAATTCCAAGCTACCCAATATACGATCGCGCGGAATTGGATTAAAGCGCCTATCTCAGCTCTACTCAGAATGGGGAAATTCAAAATACACTCTCGAATTTCTCGCGGAACTTCTTGAAGACTGTATGGAACAGCCTCTCGCACTCAGTCCGGACAAATCCAAAACTCTTAAGAGTTATTTAGTGGAACACTCTCTTGGCGACACCATCGAAAAACTTCTGTCTCGTGAAATTTTGCCAACCTATGCAAAAGAGCAAAAAGTCACCTCCAATAGTTTACGCAAAAAATATGAAAACCTGGAAAGTTCACTTAAGCAGAAAAATTACTTTCAGATGCTTGGACTCTCAAACAAAGCTGTCTCAAAAGAGATTGAGAGAGCCTACTTAAGCCTAAAGAGCTCCATGAAATCAAATCTTAAAAATATTTCAGATGCTGATTTACTTGAAACTCATAAACGAATATCTGATCGGATTCATCACGCCTATGAAACGCTGATTGATGATACCAGTCGCCAAAGCTACCTTCATCGCCTCGAGAGTGAACGCCAGCAACAGCTTCTCGCAAAAGAGCCCGAATACGAGCTGGGAATCGCACTTTTAAATGACGGTCGTTTTAAAGATGCTCACTATATGTTTAAGCAGCTCGCCGACCAGAATTTTCGATTCCCAGATTTAACTTCATACTTGATCGTGTCCGAAGCACGGTCTGTGGGAAGGCCTGTCACTGAAGCAGATCTCAATAAAGTTTCACCAGAAAATAGACAAAGTGGTCCGTTTCTTTTAGCTAAGGCTTTTCATTTTAAGAGCCATAAGAAGTACTCTATGGCCCTTCAATTTTTCAGAAAGGCTCTCGTTTATAATCCATCTTCAAAGCTGATCCAGAAAGAAATGGCTTCATGTTTACGTCGAAAAGAGCGTGAGCATTCAAAAGGCAAGGGGTCGATTTTGGAGAGTCTGGTCGATGGAATTCTCGGCAATCAACAGCGGAAGAAAGCA
>CAZWVK010000018.1:30781-31802 GCA_964636785.1 uncultured Pseudobdellovibrionaceae bacterium
AAAGCATCTTAGTTGTTGGGTTTTTAGTTTTTCGCTTTTTTAAATAACTCGGTAACAAAATCTTTTCGACTCTGATCTATTGATTGTGAACTCATGCTCGAAGCGGTTTTCCGATCTGACTTTACTCTTGCTTGAACTTTCTGAGTTGCGAATGTAGAGCTCACATCGGCTGGGTTTTGAGCTAAATAATCCGCATAAGCGCCCTTTGGCACAGCGACGGTCTGCCCGTCCTGAACGGTCTGCTCAACTTCCCGCTCCTGCTCGGGACTTAGATTCAACTGCCCCTTGAATTTTTTAAATTTCTCAATCAATCCCGCATGAGGAATATTACAGCTCTGACTGGTGGCTTTGATCAATGCAATGGGGAGAATAGGAGAGCCAATGCGACGAATTTCCTTTGAGAGGGTTTCTGCCCCGTTAAATTTTGCTTTGATCAGGATAAAATTGAGATCTGGTTTTTGAAGGCGTGTTGAATTCAATATGGATTCAGTCGCATAGCGCTTGCTGTTCTCGGTTAGGATCAGGAGATTTGGGTTAAAGGAAATAATTCGATCAGAGAGCGTATGCGCGTTCTGCATAACATCCACATCAAAACCTAGTTTTTTAAGGATGATCTGGATAAAGGTGAGTTCCGAATAATCGTCGATAAGAAGTAGTACGCGATTCATAGGTCCAGGCTATCGAGGTATTTTGTGCTTAAAAAGTCCAGATTTGGTATAAACTGAATGGTCTAGACATAGGCGTGAGACTTAGCTATAAAAATCCCCAAAACCCAAAAAGAGGCCAAAACCATGGAAAAAGAGCTCCCACAAAGAACAGAAAAGATACACCTTCCTACTCGTACATTTGAAGTGAATTCAGCAAAGCAAAAGGTGAAGATTGGCTCGGATCAGCCATTGGCATTGATCTCTGGTCCTTGTGTGATTGATTCAAAAGAACTGATTTTTGAAACCGCTAGACATATGGTGGACCTAACTCAAAAGCTTGGCATTCCATTGATATTTAAGAGCTCCTATGAAAA
>CAZWVK010000019.1:0-30713 GCA_964636785.1 uncultured Pseudobdellovibrionaceae bacterium
ATGAAGATATCGATCTAAAGGTCGATGATTTTGTAAAAGCACATTTGCAGCCCAGACGGTATTTATTTGAAAATCTCAGTTTTAAACCCAAAACCATTTTCGAAAATGAGGAATTCGTGGTCGTTGATAAACCTTCGCCTCTTCCCACTCATGCCACTGCCGCAAATGGAGTGGAAAATCTGATTTCCTATTTAGAAAAAGAAACTGGCAAAAAGTATTATGTAACATCAAGATTGGACGTTGATACGGAAGGACTCATTGTTTTGGCAAAATCAAAGCAGGCTCAAGCTTCATTGAATGATCTATTTAAAAAGTCTCTTATTAAAAAAATTTACCGAGGCATAAGCGCTTCTGCCCCAGAGCCCGGAATTCATCGCCACTACCAATCTCCTGAAACTGGGCCGACGCGAGAGTTTGATTCTGTTGAGCATCCGGATTGGAAGATTTGTGAGATGAAAATTCATCATATCGAAAAAGTAAAAAATGGATTTCTCTCAGAGATTGAACTCATAACAGGTCGAACTCATCAAATCCGTGGTCAGATGGTTCTTTTAGAATGCCCGCTTCTTGGGGATACACTTTATGGCGGCCCTCAACATTCCCGTTTAGAGCTAGAATGCTTCAGCCTTCAATTCACCTTCAAAGGTACGCCGTACCTTTTCCGGCGCGCTTAAGGCATAAGGGTTTGAATATTGGCGCAGTATTCTTTATTAAGGTCGCGCTTAGAGCCGTGAACGGTGCCGACTCCATCTAGTATTGTCATCTTGCGAGCACGAACGTCGGCTTGCCACTTGGGATTGGCTTCAGCGACACGAAGATCAATGAGCTTCTTCATTTTCGTGTACTCCGTCGCATTTTTATTACTCGCAAGCCATGATTGATAGCTATTGTAGACCTTCGCTGGAATACTTCCATTTTGAACCACAATATCAAAGAAGACCAAATAGGATCTCAATTGCGTCATCTTATAAGTTTCAAATAAATTGATTGCTTTGACATGAAGACTCTCGGCTTTCTCCACCTGGAGCGAGCGATAGCCCTGAGAGATCGCAATTTTCTTTAATCGATTGGACCAATCGGTTTTGATATTCGTTCCACTTAAAACATTTGCTTTGGCCCAATCCACACTCTCTTGATTGCGTGTGGTTAATGCACTTGTGACTAAGAGAATGTCTTCTAAACTCACAGCCAAAGCTTCAGCAATTTTTTCCGGATCATCCAGTTCGTTGTATCCATAATCTTCAATTCTCAGTGCGGATGAACTGGCATAGGAGTTCCATTTTTTGAGCATTCCTTGAATACTGCTCAATTGAGAACTCGTCAGCTCTCCCGCAAACTGCGAAGAGTAACGAGAAAGCATTGAATTCCAAATCGGCTGAAGTGAGCCTTGGCCAAGATTCCACTGAAGGAGCCCCATTGAAATACCCTGACCGTCGAAGTTCCCAGTTAAATTCTGAAATCCCTGCCCACCTTCGAACGAGCCCGTGATATTGAGTGCCAATGCAAATGGCTCACGGTGAGACGTTTCCAAAGAGGCTGCCCAATCGAGTCCATCAAATTCCAAATCTGAACAGATTTCGAGACCAATCCAAGGCTCTTCATCTTCGTAACCTGGCTGCTCGTCTTCAATATGGTCATCATCTCCAGGACCTTCATCGAGACGTTCGTGAGGAGCCAATGCAAAATTCTGCACCTGGAACTGGCCCATACCATCACATGCACTCAAAAATAATATGGCACTCCATCCAAACAAAATTCTCACAAAAATCGTAAAAGATCTGATCACTGACGCTCCTTACGCGACCAAGGTTCAGAGTCTCTACGGCCAATCGAAAACCTCGCTTTATACTCGGGACTACGGTTTCAAATGAGCCCAGTGTTTTCCGTCACTTAGAGGATTGGATACGTTGGTTTTGATCAGCATCTTTTGGGAACTGAATAAATTCTCAACGCTACTTTAAGACGACGCCGAGGCGTAGCGCTTAAGTCCGCCTAGCCACGCCTTTCGACTCAAATAAAAAAGCAATAAAGCAATCAAAGGGCTGGTCCAAAGGGTTTCGTCCGACTCAAAGAGCAGATGAAAAGAAGGAACACTGACTATCAATCCCACAGGAAGAATGAGCGTCACCGTCCAGCGCAACCAGCTCGGATAAATGGAATGCGGTCTCATACCCAAACGATAAAACTGATACCAGACGTAAGTGATGTTTTGGGCATTGTGAACAATAAGAACCAAAACAATAAAGAACATTCGTAATGAGTACAAAGTCATCAATCCGCAGAGAAGTAAGATCAAATATTTTCCGATGGCTGAAAAAGATAATTCTCTCTCAAGTCCCATGATCGCCCAGGAAAAATATCCCAAAACGAGGATGAAATTGAAAAAGTAAATCGGATTGGCACGGCGAAGGCTAATCATAAACTGAGCATCGATGGGCTTGGTTAATAATAAATCCAAATCACCCCTTTTGACCATTTCTGAAAACCGATCGAAGTTGTCATTAAAAAACATCATCCAAATGCAATCGAGCATAAACATGGTGCCCATGAAAACACGAACATCTTGAATTTCCCATCCTGCAATCGAGTTTGTGTGAACGTAAAGCACTTCGAAAACTGAAAGCTGAGTGGCATACCAAACGATCTCAACAAAAATTCTTAAAAAGAAATTGAGTCGATATTCCATCGACTCCATCCAACTCATTCGCAGGAACGCACGCCAAATTGAAAAGTATCGAAGGATAGACTGAAACATTTTAAGCTCCCGTTCCCGCATAACGCCGAACTCCCATGGACCAGATCATCCAGGAGAGTGAGCCAACGACAACAAGGCCAATACTGACCGATGCAAAAGCTTGTGACATCGCAGAAAGTTCCAAACGACCGGTCAAATATCCAACCGGCACATACACACCGCTTGCAAAAGGACTCAAGATCACCCACTTCGCAAAGGGCTCCGGAATCAAATCCAAAGGGAATAGCTCTCCAGACAAAACCCATAAAGCAATATTTTTTCCGGCCGTGAGCGAGTGAGCCCTAGTCATAAAAAAAGCAAAGCAAGCTATTAGAAATGAAAGTGTGTGAACAAATACCAGGTACAAAGAAAGAAGCACTAAGACAAGTGGTAGACGATCCAGTTGAGTCGGCAAATCAAAGATCCATGCAAAAAGCAGTGGAACTCCCAATGTTCCAACCAAAATCGAAAGTTTGTATCCAAAAAATTGACTGAGATAAAATGAGAAAAATGAAAATGGCCGAAGTAAAATAGCATTCAGCTTTCCGGTCTCAATATCTTCCATCATCATGGACTCATACATCCAATTGGTTGTCACTCGCGCCACAAATGTGGCCCATAAAGCATAGGAAAGATAAGACTCAAGACCGAAACCATTTAAAGATTCAAACTGGGCGTGCTGCCAAATCCCATACCACAAAGCCACTTCAATAAGAGTGGTCACCAGGGGCTGAAAATAACCGTCAATAAAAAAATTTAAGCGGTATTCAAGCTGTGTGAGAATCGCAAGCCTAGCGGCTGCGATGCTCTTCCGCCAAAAACTCACGAATGATCGCTTCAAAATCCAAATCCTCTTCGCCTTGCGCTTTCGCTCCGGCACGTGTTTTTACAAAATCATCAACTTCACCATCATAAACAATCCTTCCCTGGCTGATGAGAAGCAGTCGATCCGCCAGCTGAGAAATATCATCCATGTAATGAGAAGTTAAAATTATGGTTGGCTCATACTCTTCGACATAATCAGTTAGAAACTCCCGAATGGTTTCTTGTGCAACGACATCCAGCCCTATTGTTGGCTCATCCAAAAACAAGATCCTTGGTCGATGAAGAAGGCTTCCAATGATCTCCATTTTCATTCTCTCGCCTAGACTCAGCCTTCTCAGTTGAACATCCAGCTGATCACGACAATGAAGCTTCTCGGCCAGCTCGCTCCAACGATGGCGTGCCTCTTTGGGTTCCAATTCATATATTTCAGTTAATAATCGATAAGAATCGGCAGCTGGCAGATCCCACCACAGCTGAGCCTTCTGACCTAGGAGCAGACTGATTTGACGTAAAAATTCCGGACTCCTTTTCCACGGAATATGGCCCAAAACCTCAGCCCCTCCGTCTGATGGGTGAATCAGTCCGGATAAAAGCTTTAGGAGCGTTGTTTTACCTGCGCCATTGGAGCCAACAAGCCCTATGATCTGTCCTTTTTCAATAGAGAGGGTGCAGGGTTTTAAAGCATGGCGAATAATATGTTGCCTCCGCCAAAGTCCTTTCACCGAATTCCAGATTCCATCGGGCTTTTTATAACTCTTAAAATCTCTGGTTAAATTATGAGTCTGAATAACCATATTTGACATTGGCCACTTGTCTCATACCTTGACCAGGGCACTCAAGCTTGATTAGACCATCCCATGAAAACAATTGGCTCTTTATCGATATTATTAGTCCTATTTTTCAACCTACCCTCTTGGTCTCAAGAGTCCGTCACTCTTAAGGAAGAGGTCGCCAGATCAACCGACAAATCTTTAGGATGGAATAAAAGTGCTGACCTTGGAGTCAACCTTTCGTTTTCCTCCAGTCAGGACATGATTGGTCAAACGGATGGAACAAGTGAAACCTATGGCACCACTTTGAAATCCTCTTTTGACTACCTCACTGAGGAGTATGAGTGGAGAAACTCTTTTCACCTTTTAGAAAACATCACGAAGACACCCGCACTTCCAAGATTTATCAAATCCAATGATGAGCTGAAACTAGATAGTATCCTTTTATATTCGCTCAAAAATTATCCGCGGATTGGACCTTACGTAAAAGCAGAGGCTTTCGCTCCGCTTTTCAAAGGGGAAGATGTTCAATCCACCCTCCAGAACTATGTCATTGAATCCTCGGATGGCACTGTCGTGGGCGGTCCAATTGCTGCGGATTCCTATCGCCTAACCGATAGCTTAAGGCCACTGACAACAAAGGAATCCATCGGTTTCTTCTTCAAGGCCAGAAACGACGAAATTCTACAAGCCACTTTCCGCGTGGGCTTTGGTGCCATACAAGTTCGCGCCAAGGATCAGTTGGCAAGAGTTGGGACAGACGCCGCGGGCAATATCCAGCTTCGTCAACTGGACGACGTCAACCAGGCTGGTCTTGAGCTTGGGCTTGCCGTAAAGGGAAAAGTCGACGAAAAAACAGGATACGAAATCGGAGCCGAATCCCTCACGCCATTTATCAATAATCGTCTAGCGGGCGATGATCGCAATGCCGTTCGCCTCACAAACATCGACGCTTTTGTTAAGTTGAGCAGCAATATCACTTCATGGGCTTCTTTTGGTTATGACTACCGCATGAGACACCAACCTCAGCTGATTGATCGCGTTCAAAGTGTTCACATGATCGTTATCAATATGAAATACAACCTCTTTTAGAAAGGTGATTTGTATGGGAATGATTGAGGAGTTTAAAAAATTCGCACTCAAAGGAAATGTGGTTGATCTCGCAGTCGGTGTAGTGATTGGTGCTGCGTTTGGAAAAATCGTTACAGCCTTGGTCAATGAAATCATCATGCCACCACTTGGACTTATTGTTGGTAATGTAAACTTCTCTCATCTAAAAATCGTTCTAAAAGAAGCGACCGAAGGACAGGCTGAAGTCGCAGTTGGTTATGGATTTTTCATTCAAGAGGTTATTAACTTCCTCATCATTGCCTGGGCAATCTTTGTGGTCGTAAAAGGAATGAACTCACTTTATGTTAAACGCCAGGAGGAGCCAGCACCTGCACCCGCTGCAACTCCAGAAGATGTTTTATTACTTCGTGAAATTAGAGATGCGCTTAAAAAATAGGAACTTATAAGGAGATAGGCATGAAAAAGATCGATGTTAAAAACCCCGTCGTTGAACTTGATGGCGACGAAATGACCCGAATCATTTGGGCATTTATTAAAGAAAAACTTATTCTTCCTTATCTTAATTTGGATATTAAATATTTTGATTTGGGAATGGAATCACGTGATCAAACAGACGATCAAATCACAATTGATGCTGCTCACGCGATCCGTGAGTATGGCGTGGGTATCAAGTGCGCCACCATCACTCCGGATGAAGCTCGCGTTGAAGAGTTTGGGTTGAAGAAAATGTGGCGCTCTCCTAACGGAACGATTCGAAACATTCTCGATGGGACTGTTTTTCGTGAGCCGATCATTTGCAAGAACAGTCCTCGACTTGTTTCCACTTGGACAAAGCCAATCTGTATTGGGCGTCACGCCTTTGGCGATCAGTATAGAGCCACTGATTTCCTAACCAAAGGAAAGGGGAAACTTACAATCACTTTCACTCCTGAAAATGGCGAAGAGCAGAGCTTTGAAGTTTATGACTTCAAAGGCGATGGAGTTGCGCTTGCCATGTACAACACGGATGAGTCTATTCGTGGCTTTGCAAGAAGCTGTATGAATGTGGCCCTTATGAAGAAGTGGCCTCTTTATATGTCCACTAAAAACACTATTCTTAAAAAGTATGACGGTCGCTTTAAGGATCTCTTCCAAGAGGTTTTTGATGCTGAGTTCGCGACGAAATTCAAAGAAGCTGGTATCACCTATGAGCATCGCTTGATTGACGATATGGTCGCTGCAGCCATGAAGTGGAATGGCGGATTTGTATGGGCATGTAAGAACTATGATGGCGACGTTCAAAGTGACTCAGTTGCCCAAGGGTTTGGCTCACTTGGAATGATGACTTCAACGCTGCTGACTCCCGATGGAAAAGTGATGGAAGCGGAAGCCGCTCATGGAACCGTAACTCGTCACTACCGCGAGCATCAAAAGGGAAACAAAACTTCTACAAATCCAATTGCGTCGATTTTCGCATGGACCAGAGGACTCGCATTTCGTGGCAAGCTGGATGGCAACCAAGAGTTGATTCAGTTCTGCGAAACTTTAGAGAAGGTCTGTATTCAAGTTATTGAGAGCGGGCGAATGACCAAGGATTTGGCTTTGCTTGCAAATCCTCAGGCCAAAGCAGGTGATTATCTTTATACGGAAGATTTCCTCGAAGAGATCAATAAAGACCTCAAAAAAGCAATGGCTTAAGAAGCCATTGCTCTGAGCATCCACGCTGTTTTTTCGTGGAGTTGAATACGTTGAGTTAAGAGATCGGCAGTGGCTTCGTCATTGCCCTTCTCAGCGGCCGGAAAAACCTCGCGCGCAGTTCGAGCCACAGCTTCATGATCACGAAGAAGCGCCTTAATCATATCCTCCGCAGACGTCTCACCCTTATCGGCTTCAGGAATTACCGTTAACTCTTTGAAAGCCACGTAGGATCCAGGTGCTCGCTCACCCAGAGAGCGTATTCTTTCTGCGATCACATCAACAGCTGTTTGCAACTCGGTGTATTGCTCTTCAAACATTTGGTGAAGAGTGTTGAACATCGGCCCCATGACATTCCAGTGGTAGTTGTGGGTTTTCAAATAAAGTGTGTAAGTATCCGCGAGGAGTTTTGATAGTCCTTTTGCGATCTCCACTCTTTGATTTTCGGGAATACCAATATCCACTTTCATAAAAGACTCCTTTTTGTTTACCTAAAGTTAAACTCTGTTCTAGCCAAGACCCGCATTTAGTTCAAATCAAACAGCAGGAAATGGGCAGAACCTGTTAATTTTTCTGCGGTAGACTCTTCGCAGTAGTAACCTAAAGCATCTCCCGCCATCAGTCGCTCGTTCAGCACTTCGAGTTCACCATCAATGACTTGAAGCCAATAGTACCGTCCTTTTTGAAAGGTAAACTCCTCGCTCTCGGTCTGACGACTCGCATAGACATTCACATCCTGCTCCAAGTGAACAGCCTGCGGCTGATTCTTTTTATTTGAAGCAATCAGCTTTAAGCCTGGAGTGCTCCAATCAATCTTCTTTTGCTCATAGCCCGGTGGAATTCGTGTTTTGTTTGGAAGAATCCAGATCTGAAGAAGTTTAACTCCTTCTCTATCACTCTCGTTGAACTCAGAGTGATGAATTCCAGATCCCGCAGACATTTTTTGAATTTCACCAGGTCGAATCACTTCCGAATTTCCTTCGGAATCTTTATGTCTTAAGGCGCCTTCGGTGACATAAGTAATGATCTCCATATCTCTATGACCATGGGTCGGAAACCCTCCGCCCGGAGCAATATCATCCTGATTGATCACACGAAGGTCTCTAAATCCCATAAATTTCGGATCATAATAGTCGGCGAAGGAAAATGAGTGGTACGACTTAAGCCACCCATGATCTGCATAGCCACGCTCATTAGATCTGCGAATAAATTTTGTTGGATGGCTTTTTTGAGTATTCAACATAAGCGAGCTCCTCTCTTTCAAATAATGCATAAAACTTCTCTTTATAAGCCCACGCTAAAAACAACATCAGTCCGACAATCACAATAGGAAGGGCCATTCCTGCCGGCGCTAAAAACAAGTGAAATGCAAAAATATTCACTGCGACCGCAGACAATAAAATCAATCCAATTGGGACAAAACCAAGTAGAACCAAGAGTCCACCTACCACTTCCGTTCCCTTAATCAATGGGAACATATAGCCTGCATTAAAGAAAGCGCCTAGAAGAGCACCACCTTCTGGCGGAACTTCGGGACTTGGCATGAAGGGAATAAAATAATTGATTCCAAATATTAAAAACAAAAGGCCCAATGCCACTCTCGATCCTAATACTAGTTTTTTCATTTCTTTCTCCTTGTTTGAGTAACTAGACACCATCATATCGTCTATTTTCATTATTCAAAATATAGGAAAAAGTAGAAATACTGTCCCGAATATAGGACAATCGTGCAATATGCTGAACTTACAAGAGATTCTTTCCTTTATTGAAGTTTCAAAAGCTCAAGGCTTCACCAATGCTAGTCGAAAAACGGGCCTGCCAAAGTCCACTTTGAGTCGCCATGTGCAAAATCTGGAAGAACGATTGGCACTTCACCTATTCAAACGCAGCACCAGACGGCTCACTCTGACTCCTGCTGGAGAGGACTTCTTTCGTCGATCTCAAGGACTCATCGATGATTTTGAAAACCTTGAGAAGCACTTTCAAGGTCAAAGCCAAAGAGTCGATGGGACATTGAAAATCACTTGTGCCGTTGAGGTGGGATCCTACTTACTTCCACCCTTAATCGAAAGCTTTCAGCGCCTCTATCCCGAGGTGAATTTTGATGTTTATCTTAGCGATGAAACTACAAATCTTATCGATGCAAAAATAGATCTGGCCATCCGCGCAGGATATCTCAGCGACTCCAGTATTATTTGTAAGAAAGTGCTTGAGCACCAGTTTAAACTTTACGCTCACCCGAAAAAAGTGACGTCCCTTGAAAAGCAAAACAAAGAAGTTGTGCCATTGATCGAATTTTCCACAAAACCGTTTCATAAACTAGAGTTCTTCAACGGCCGAAAAAAACTGCGATTCACACAAGCTGCAAAATTTTTCTCCAATAGTCTTCGCATGAATGCAGAGCTTGCGATTCAGGGTTTAGGAATATGTATTCTTCCTTCATTTATGGGTGAGAGTTACTGTGAGAAGGGATTATTAAAGCCAGTCTTCCAAGATTGGGGAACAAAGCCCCATCCCCTTCATCTTCTTTACACCGCGCAAGCTCACCTTCCATCTCGCTTGCGCCTTTTTATAGATCATTTAACAAGCGAAATATCGAAGACATCCAGCTCAAGCGCAAAGGCCAAAGCCAGCTTTGAAAATGCAGCTGAGTGATCGAAATTGTAACTTGGCTGAATCTTATCGCGTGACGTGTGTATCTGGCGATTCATCGAATTCTTTCGCGCTTCAAATGGCGCAACTGTACTGAATCCTTGCTTATACCATGAGGCATGATCACTACAGGCATAACCGCAATCAAAGCCAAGAACCTGATAATTGAAGTAGGTGGAATTGATCTGTAAAAGCAATTCTCTCACCCACGGGGAAGTGTAATCCGTTACAGAACCGATAACGAATGGACCATCTCCCGGATAAAGCGTCATATCGAGTTGCATAACTGCAAGAACATCCTGGGACTCACTTTTATAGCTCTTTGCAATCTCAGCCGAGCCGATCAGCCCACCCTCTTCACCGGCATACCAGAAGAACTCAATGCTTCGTTTTGGTTGAATATGCTGAGATAGAATCCGTGCGACTTCAATGAGATTTGACGATCCCGAGGCATTGTCATCAGCCCCTGGCGCAGAAGCCCCGCCCCACATAACAATAGAATCAAAGTGTGCACCTAGAATAATTTTCTTATCAGGCTCTGTGGCACCAGTGAATGTGAGCTTCAAAGATTTCTGCTTTGTTCCGGTATGTGAAATCAATTCTATAGTATAAGGAATTTTGGATGTACGAAGCATCTCTCTTAGTCGACGTTCAAGCTCCACGACAGGTCGGTTGGGATCCGCGGCTCGGTGATAGCGCGTCCCCATTTCCTCCATCCATTTCACGGACTCTCGAAGATTTTGAGAGGACACTAAATCAGAAAGCTCCATGACTTTTTCATTCTTTTTAATTGTGAAATTTGAACGTATGCTCTGCTCGCTATCTGTTTTTAATTTCTCTTCGAGACTCATCAGTTCTTTTTCAATGTGAAGAGGTAAAAAATTCGATCGACTGGATAAGTCTTCAAACCCACCGCACCGACCTAAAGAATGTGCGACTTTGTGAATGCGCTCTTCAGAAATACCTTCGATATCCGCTATAGCCATTGGAAGCCTTGGATGATTTTGAATCGTCTTCACCCCAAGTTCCTGAAAGAATTTCTGATCACTCAACACCAGTCTTTCAGCAAAGGATTGAAAACAAAAAACACCACTTAAGAGAAGAACGAGACTCATTTTTTTCATAGACTTAAAGTCTACAAATCACGGCGTAATGCACACACTCCCTGCCGCTGATGCGCTTTATGAATCTGGACTAAGTGCCTTAGCGAAATCGAATTAAGGAGACTTGAGGAACAATAGTCTAGATCTGCACAAAGTTTTTCTAAGGCCAGATATAAGCTTTAGACGTATTTAAAAACTTCTTCTTTGGGGAACCGGACCTTTTTAAGATGAAGCCTTCGGCATTCTGGATGTCTATATCCAAAAGCAATCGCAGCAGCCGTCCGATAGCCCGTTCCCTTAAGTCCTAAGATTTCATCATATGCAACCGGATTTAAACCTTCCATCGGACAAGAATCCACTTTCATGATTGCAGCAGCCTGCATGGCAAATCCCATCGCAATATAGACCTGATGAATCGCCCAATGCTCAATCATTTTTGATCGGGCCCCCTCAACAATATCCCCAATAATAGATTTTCGGAATCGCTCGAGTGTATCGACTCCGACTCCTTGGGTGGCTGCAATAAAGTTCATGTATCGATCCACATGCTCGACACTGACATGATCCTGATAGGCCAAAACAACGTAGTGCGAAGCTTCGATCACCTGAGGCTGATTCCAGGAGGCTGCATGAAGTTTTGCCCTCACTTCGGGAGACTGAACGACCACAAATTTCCAGGGCTGCAGTCCATGGGAAGACGGTGACATCCTTAAAGCCTCTTCGATGGCTTCAAAGTCCTTGGGATCGATCCTTTTTTCTGAATCAAATTTCTTAACAGCGTATCGCCATTTCAGACTTTCCATAACCTGATCATGCATCATCACCAGTGAACCTCCTCATGCGGCGCTCTCCAACATCGCTTAATTTGCTTTTCGAGGCAAACGGTTGGATTCAGAGCGTAACGTGCCAAGCCGCCTCTTGCCATTCTAAAACTTCTTCTGAAGACTTTTAATGTATCTCACAATCAAGGAGGAATTATGAGATTTAAACTGATCAGTTTGATCTGCATCGCATGGACGTCTGCATTTGCCTTCGCCGGTCATCCCGCCAGCGATCGTGTTGTCGATATATTGGACGAGGGCTTTCGCATAGTCGATTATTCGGGATCCGCACAATCTCGCGCATTATGCTCATTGATTCGAAAGCATGTTGAACATGCCAACATCGCGAATCGCCTCTTAGGTTCCTACTTAAGAAGTTCCGATACGGCTGGAATTCAAGCCTTCCGAAGAGAGATCACATCCTTTATGGTGACAAAAGCTCTCCCAAAACTCAAAGATCTCAAAGGAAAGACAGGCTCCTATTCTGTCGGCCAGAATCCTAGCCAACGCTCGGATGGAAGCTTCTCAGTTCCAGTCAATATTCGCACTGGAAGCAAAAGTTATAATGGACGCGCCATTGTCTCATCCAATATGAAATTTCAAGATGTGGAGTATCTGGGTTTCAGTGGAGTCAATTATTTTGGCCGGGACGTGAGAAAAGAACTCGACGGATATGCTCGAACATCGAACACACCCGTCACTGCATTTGTTAATAACTTACGAGCGCAGAAAGACTACGTTCGCTGCCGTTAACCTTTAAGATTTACTGAGTGCATATGAGGATGCATTCGCAATGGATGCAATCCTCAGTGCCGAATGAATCGCCTCTTTAGCCATCCCCTGCTTTACCAGCTCATTGGCATGAGACTTAAGGCACATGCCACAACCATTGATCGCAGAAACGGCGAGACAATAAAGCTCAAAATCAGCTTTTGAAATTCCTGGATTTCCTATCACAGTCATTCTTAACTTTGCTGGAAATCTTGAAATTTCCGGATCCTCAATCAACCCGATGGCTTTATAATAAACGTTATTCATTGCCATAATACTTGCAGCAGCTCTAGCTCCATGAACATCCTCATCGAGCAGCTCTTCTTTTCCTTCAGTAAGAACCAGGTCGACAAGATCCTTATCATTTAACGCTTCAGCGCAAGCCAAGGCTGTGCCAAACATGTGTTTGGCACTCAATTCGGGATACTGATCTTTATTCAACCAGTTCCCAAGATTGATTTTAGTATCCTTCGCATAGGACGGAATTCGTCCTTTTAAGTCTTCTAAAGACATCTTACCTCCAGGGTTAGGAAACATTAATGGTCTCTTTGCCTTTTTCCCAGTTGCACGGGCACAACTCATCTGTTTGCAAGCTGTCTAGAATTCTTAAAACTTCTTTTGGATTTCGCCCCACGTTTAAGTCGGTGACATAAACAAAACGAATGATTCCATCTGGATCCACTATATAAGTAGCACGCTGAGATACACCCTCAGCTTCATCTAAAATTCCCAGAGAAGAAGATAGCTCGCGTTTAACGTCAGCTAGCATTGGGAACGGAAGGTCGTTTAGGTCTTTATGGTCTTTTCTCCATGCCAAATGCACGAACTCAGAGTCCACTGAGGCCGAAAGAATTTGCGCATCCCGGTCCTGGAACTCAGAGTTTAAATCGGCAAACCCCTTGATCTCGGTTGGACAAACAAAAGTAAAATCTTTTGGATAGAAGAATAATACAAGCCACTTCCCTTTGTACGTGTCATTGTTCACTTCTATAAAGGCATTTTCTAAATCATTGCTCACAGTTGCTTTCACATTGAACTCAGGAAGCTTTTTTCCTACTCCTAACATCTATTCCTCCTAGTAAGGGGTATTTAAGGTTCTTTCTCACTATCGTTGACACATGATGATAAGTAAAATATATCTTATTTATTAAACGATAGGATTTACCTATGCCAACTTTAACCCAGCTCGAATACATCATTGCCGTGGATGATCACAAGCACTTTGGCCATGCCTCAAAGGCTAAAAATGTGAGCCAGCCGTCACTCAGTCAGCAGATTCAGAAGGCGGAAGACGAGCTTGGAGTTGTTATTTTTGATCGCACCAGCAAACCCATTCGAACGACAGACCGGGGACGACAGATTATCGAGCAAGCTCGCCTCATTTTGAACGAGCATCAGAGACTTTTGGAATTGAGTGCACAAAAAGAAGGTGAGTTCAGTGGGGTTTTAAGGCTCGGAGTTATTCCGACGATATCCCCTTATCTGATTCCCCTTTTTTTAAGGGATTTTGCTGAGAGCTATCCGAAGATTGAGCTGGAGATTTTTGAATTACAAACTGAAAACATCATTAAACAGCTTTTCGAAGAGAAAATTGATGTGGGTTTATTGGCCACTCCTCTTGGAGAGAAGAGCCTGACAGAATGGCCGCTCTACTATGAACCGTTTTTAGTTTATCACTCCCCTAAGCACCCAGCTTTTAAAAAAGCTCAAGTTTCCCAGAGCGATTTAAAAAATCAGGCGGCATGGGTCTTGTCAGAAGGCCATTGTTTCGGCGAACAAATGAAAAACTATTGCGCTTTGAACAAGAAGTCCGGCGTCTTAAGCAATGTGCAATTCCAGAGTGGAAGCTTTGAAACTCTACAAAATCTGGTCGATGACTCAGAAAGCTACACTTTGTTTCCAAAGCTATTTGCCGATCGCCTCGCCAAGAGTGGAAAGTCCCGTCAGCTTAAGACTTTCAAGAATCCAGCTCCGAGCCGTGAAGTTTCATTGGTTTTCAAAAGAAAAGTTTGGAAACAAGATCTATTGGAAGTCCTAAGAAAATGTATACTTGCTCATCTTCCAAGCGATTTACCACTCAATTCGAAAAAAAGTGAAATTTTAGAGATAACCTCTATTTAGCGAATGGATCTCGCGACCGAAGAGCATCACATGCTTGTTAAACTTTTACTTCTGGTAGCACTCGTTAGTGGATTTCTATTCCACGACTCTCTTTTTGCGAAGAAAAACACTCGCCCAATGATTGAGCGAGTGGAAGATACAAAAGTACGCATCGTTAAAAAATCAGTTAAAAAACCAGCTAAGAAATCAAATAAGAAAAAATCTAAAAAACAGCTGGCTAAAAAATCAAAGCCAAAATCTAAAGCGAAAAAATCACTTAAAGAATAGCACAGCCCAATCTTCCGCCGGCATCTCCAACTGGCTGTGTGAACTTGTCTTTACCAGCATGAATAATCAATGATCTGTTGCGAATGTAATTTTCGGAATTCGGATCCAGAGAAATATGATCAAACACTTTCTCCGCTTTCAAAACTCCATTCTTATCCACTTCAAAATTCCCTAGATCTCCAACATGATGCTCTTTAGATCCCGGTGCTCCATGCTTCACTTTGGTCGGATTGAAGTGACTTCCTGCCGACTCAAACTTTGGCGGGTCACATTTAGGATTCTCATGGATATGACTTGCGAGAGTTTTTCCCTTTGGAAGGTTTCTCACCATATAAGTGATCTTCACGCCCCCTTCAACAGGCTCAAGAGTCACTTCTCCAAGAACTCCATCGACTCCCATCACATCCGCTTTTAGGATTTCTGATTTTTTCGCAAGCACTTCGTCTGCTTTCTTCTGTTGATTTCCACAGGCAGAAAAAATCAATAAACAAACCGGCAAGAGGCTTAAGACTATATTTCTCATATCATTTGCTCCTTATTTTAAAATAACAACAAAGTCTCCATGAAACTCCGTGAGAAGTAAATCCTCTCGGTCATTAACACGGGCAGTAAGACTCACTCTCGATTTTCCTTTGCGTCTCAGGCTTTCCAGAAAATGATGACGCTCTTCCGCAGAGCGCCAAGTGGCTTCGATTTGAACATCACCATGCGCTGGCTTTTTATATGAAATCTCCGCATGAGAAACGACGATGTTGTTTGTCACTTCCTTTAAGGATCTTACATTGTATAAAAACAATGAGTAGCAGGCCAGCGCACAGCCCGCATACTGGCTCCCACCAAACAAAGTTCCTTTGTGATTGATATTTGGTTCTAAAGGTAGAGAACAGAGTGCTTTCTCCAAGCTCAACTGCTGGACGGAAAATCCCAACTCTTTAGTGATGGGAATTTCATTTTCCAATTTGAACTGAAGATCTTGTGGAGTCATGAGCTGACCCTACTACATTCGGCCCCAAATCATAAGATGATATGTTTGTTCTTCGCGAAGCTTCAAAAAAATCGGATCCAATTTTACTTTTTGACCCGGGTAAAAACCAATGCCCGGATCTGTACAGTGAGAGGTGAAATCCCGAAACTCCTTTTCACCATCCGATGTCACAATCAGCAGAGCATAAACGTTAAACGGAAGGCTTATTCCATCTTCAGCCTGAAAGGAAAACTCGACATCCAAGCGTCCGCTTTGAATATCCTGATCAATCCGAACCTGCGCTCCAGAATCCTTAATCTGACCAAACTTCTCTGATTTCAGCGGAAATGAACGCGAATTCCCAGAAGCGCTGATGCTTTCAAAAGCCTGTAATGACAAAGTTTCTGGCAGACAGCTCATCGGCACAGCAAGCTCTGCAAAAACAATGGAGGCAAAGAAAAACACCACCAAAACAGAAAGAATACAAAATGAGCTCCGTAAACGCCTGACCATGGTCTATGGTTCGGACGTCCAGGAGCTCATCTTTAGTCTAAACTCTGATCCTGGCCAATTTCAGACCTAGGTCCAGTCGTCTAATTCTTCACAACAACGCGAATATTCTTGCGACCGATTTCTCGCATTAGGCGATTCAGATGTTGCGCCTTCTCAAGAGTCATTCGGATGCATCCAGCCGACGCTCGACTGCCAAGGTACTTGTAATTATTTGTGGATGTTGCATGAAGAAAAATATTTCCATGAATCTGCATTGCGTATCCAAGATAAGCACCTTTATAAATTCCGGAATAACGATTCTTGCCAGCGATCTCTTGTACTGAAAAAAGACCTGTTGGAGTGTGTTTGCCTTTACGGGCCGTTGAAACAAGAACATCGCTGAGCGCCGAAATCGGACGTCCATATTCGTAGGCATTTAATCGCTGACGGGATTTATCAACCACGACACAAAGGCGATGCTGCTTGCAATTGCTTTCGTTTGGCGTTGAGGAAAGACGTTTTGCATTGTGAGTGATGTCCGAGAGCTTTTCTGCTTCGTAGCCATAAAACCACGAAATGATCTCTTGATCCAAAACCTCTAGGATTCCATCTCCAGTAACACTTGGATCTTCAGTTATTAATGCTTCGAGAGCTTTTTTCTCTGTTTCCGAGTATCCGGATGTTTCAACCCACTTTTTGAACTGCGTGATGAGTTCGGCTCTTTCAGCTTCACTTGCATTTTTGAGTTGATGATATGGTGAATTTTTTGCCCCATCCAGCATCTCTGCCTGCGCAAAAGATCCTGCTACGGCGAGCAAAATCGTTAATAATATCTTCACTTGGTACCCCCTATCGTTTAGATGTATTAGACCTAAAACTCCTAAAGAGGCACGACAAAGCCTTTGGCTGGAATTGTAATAAAGTCTATGGTGGTTTGAAAAAGTTACAGATATGGAATTGAACTCATTAGCCGAACTCAGTTCGACCATTTTAAAACTTCACAAAGCTCTGCTCGAGTTTCAAAAACGCAGAGTTGAAAATTCAACGGGTCGAAAACTAAATCCCTATGAAGTTTTAGATGCAGCATTGAATAGTCCTGAGTTTGGCTGGCTAAAGCCACTCTCAGAAATGGTGGTTGAAATTGACCTTGCGTTTGAAACTCAGGAAGGCAAAAACTCGACTGTTTTAGAGTCTGCAAATTCGCCGGATTTTGACTCATTAAAAATCAAAAAATTTTGGGAAAATCCACCTCACGACTTTCATAAACACCTAATTGAAGCCATTCAAGACAACCCAGATATTTCATTTTTGTTTTCTGAAGTGCGAATTAAAGCATCTGCACTTTAAATACGGTGGTTTTCAACCTGCGCAAAACGTGCATTTAATTTTTTTCACATTTTAATCATATCTTTGTTAACATTTTAAGGGTGGGGAAGCTGGCTCGAATTTTTAAATTCAGTTTTATAAGCTTATTTATTTCTGGATCATTTTGGATGTCAGAAACTCTTGGCGGAAGTTCGTCCGCTCAGTCCCGAGACACCGTGGTCGTTGCAGTGATCGATACCGGCGCAGACATTCATCACGTGGACCTCAAGAATCACCTTTGGGTCAATCCACTCGAGATTCCTGGAAATGGAATCGATGACGATGGCAACGGTATGATCGATGATGTGTATGGCTGGGATTTCATCAGTCAGTCTGGAGATGTCAGTGATTACAATGGTCACGGAACTCATGTGGCTGGCCTTATTCAACAGGCCTTCCAAAAAGAACATAAAGGTCAAACAAAGCTTGAATTGATGATTCTAAAGTACACCGATCAAGATGGTCGCGATTCAAAATCCTCTTTTTTAAAAGCTCTCAACTATGCTGTGGATAAAAGAGTGGATGTTATTAATATCTCTGCCAGTGGACGTGGATTTTCCAAGAAGGAATTCGATCTTTTGAAAAAGGCCTATGAGCTTGGTATTCAGGTTGTGGTTGCAACCGGAAATAAGCGACCGAACAGCCCAGACACCAAAACGTTTCCAGCATCTTATGCACTCGATAACATCCACCCTGTTGGTGCCGTGAATGCCGAGGGAGAAATTCTTTCCAGTTCAAATCGAATTGATCGGCCAAGAGTATTGTTTGCGCTTGGAGAGAATTTAAACTCAAGCCTTCCAGGGAATGCATACGGACTAAAGACCGGGACTTCACAAGCGACGGCTCTTATTTCTGGACGTTTGGCTGCATTTTTATCCGCTCAATCTGCGAATGAAAATATCGCTCAGAACTTTGTGACAAATCCTTAAAACACTCTCCACACTTCCAAGAATTAAAATTTTTCGCATTCTTCTATCATGGATAAAAGTTGCCAAGGAGGGTGATATGAGTGTGAAGAGCAAAATCAAAAATAATAAGACCGTAGTCATCTCCGCTGCTTCATTGATTCTTGCAGGTATTGCATCCAGCGTGGTCTCAACAGAGATGATCCCAGAAACTCGCACCGGAGAAGCTCCTGGCGTGGGAGTTCGAACTCCTAACATGAACTCAGAACATATGACGGTTCCTGAGCCTTACCTTCCTGAGACACAAGAACGACCATTTTCATGGAATTACAATCTCCCCGATGAGGAAGCCAGCACTGTGGATAATCGATCTTTCATTGCCGCTGACAATGAAGAACGATTAATGACAGTCCGCGAAGCTCAGCAAACGCTGAACGACGTCGGCTACAACATCGAGGTAGATGGTATCGCAGATGAGGACACACAGACTGCATTGAGAGATTTCCAGGCTGCGCAAGGAATTGCACAGACGGGAAGATTAGATGCACCGACTGTAAATGCGTTAAGAGATACCAGACGATTCGATACTGACAGACTACCTGCCAGTCTCGAAGATGGAAAATCTCTTAATTCCGCATTTCCAGAGGAAATTACGAACCCTCCATCTGTAAAACCAGGTAACAAAGTCAGATTTTAATAATCTAGATTTCGTTCACCTGATCAAAGACCAACATTTATTGTTGGCAGAAGAAGGGGAAGTTCATCTTCCCCTTCTTCCTTTTCTGGATCTCGACTACACTCAAGTTCTAGCAAATTCTTTTTTCGCTGAAGTCCCCATCGATAACCTGCCAAAGCTCCACCCTCTCGAACAACACGATGACAGGGAATTAAAATAGCGATTTTATTTCGAGCGCAGGCCGAGGCGACGGCTCGAATCGCTTTTGGCCGACCTATTTCTTTTGCGACTTCTGTGTAAGTGAGTGTTCTTCCTTTTGGAATCTTTTGAAGAGTCTGCCAGACCTTAAGTTGAAAATCAGTGCCACTTGGATCCAATGTAAGGTCAAAGGATCCCGTCTCTTGTTTGAAAAACTGAGAAAGCTCCATTACACATTTTCGAAGGTGAGCATTCGGACCCAATGAGATCACTGCTTTTGGAAACTCAAGCTCAAGCGCACTGAACAATTCAGCTTCACTTTCCCCTATTGAAAGAAAGCAAATTCCACGATCTGTCGCGGCCACAATCATTTTTCCAAGTGGCGAGTTCTCAAAGGTATAGAAAATATGAGTTGTTAGATCCATTCATTTGCCTTTCCTTATAAGAACTCAAGTTTACAATGACTGCCTTCTCTATTAGATACTCTTTCAATGCTAAAATATCAAAAGGAGAACCAATGAATCTCCATATTGTAACTGGTGGATCAAGAGGACTTGGCCAAGCGCTATGTGAATATTTTCGATCTCGTGGTGATCATGTCGCTGAAATTTCAAGGTCCGGGCAGTATGTTTTCGACCTTTCCAGTGAAAGACCAAAAGAAGAAGTTATAAAGCAAATTTTTTTAGACTTCCCAATGGAAGCTTATAAAAAAATAACCCTCACAAACAATGCTGGCATGGTGACTCCGGTAAGACACATTGCCAATCTCGAAGAAGCGGACGTTAAAACGAATATTCAATTGAATTTGATTGCACCCATGGCGCTCACATCTGCATTTCTAAAACACACGGTTGATTTTCAGGGAGTAAGAGTTATTGCCAATATATCCTCTGGGGTAGCCACTCATCCTTTGGCGCAGTGGGCGCCCTATTCGGCTTCAAAGGCCGGGCTTGAGAATTTCTCAAACGCTCTTGAGCAGGAGTTTGAAGGGAATGCGAAAGTAAGAGTTATTAATTTTCAGCCTGGCGTCGTGGATACAGAAATGCAAAATACAATTCGAAACATTTCAAAATCTGATTTTGAACATTTGGATCGTTTTATTGCTCTGAAAGAAACAGGACAGCTAAGTCCTCCAGAAGAAGTGGCCCAGAGATTGGGCCGCCTCATTTTAGATGACTAGGGAATTAATTTAAAATCGGCCAGTCCTTGGTGTTCTCACCGAAATAAGCCTGAGGCTCTGACGGAATAACTCCAATTGCCGCTTCTTTAACGGAAATGCACTTATTCACTCTTTCATAGAGCTCTGGCCATGTGTTTGAATTTGGAATTTCACTCAACAGACAACCATCCCAATAAGTGTATTCTGTATCGGGCGAGCATCCAAAAGATGTTCGATCGGCACGGGCCGCAGTCATAATCACTCTGTTCGGACCCTTGATAGCATCAATGATAAACTGACCGGAATAGCATGCGGAAACCAAAACAACGGTTGGTGCATCTCCACAAGAGTAATTCACCAAATCCGCGAGTGATTGAGGTGGAAGAACTCCGGCTAAAGAAAGGTAAAAGCCTTGATCCTTTATCCCATGAGAAGTCATAAAAATAAGGCAGCCTTCCTGCGGTTGATCTTTAAGAATTCCAAAAGCGGCATTGAGATTATTCGCAGTAGCTGGGTAAACACCTTTTTCAGCTGAAACAAATTTCTCAGAAGAAGAGAGTTGAACTGTTTGCAAGCTTCCTAGGGAAGAAAAAAGTGAAGTGAGATCCTCGCGGCCATTGTCGAAATTATCAATGGAGTGATCGCCTGCAATGAAAACACCCTTCCAATCCTTAGCCTGTCCCTGAGCTTGAAGTGAAAAAACAAAAACGAAACTTAGTAAAACCCACATTCTAGAAATCATGAATCCCTCCCCCTCTGAATTGATTGAGTGACTTATATAAAAACCGACACACTCAAAACAGCGAAAACTCCGTCCATGTAAATGTTCCAGGCCCTGTTTTCAGGCGACGCTGCGTTAATTTTCTTCCAAGCCTTCTACGGGGGAATGCTCGATCAGCTCACCTTTATAGCTACCATAAGAGTCTCTGGTGACACAGACGTAAAACCGAATCGGTTCCCCTCGATAAGACTCAGCCGTTTGAGCAAGCCCAGTTACAACGACTAAACAGCCTTCCTCTTTACCCGCGAACTGAAGATCCGAGATGTCTTCCCATTCGATCGCAAATTCGCGAACCACGGTTTCTCGCACCACCTGATCGATCTGCGACATTTCGCCTGCGCCAGTGAAAAGACCTGAAAAGATAAAAATCCCAAGAATTAAAATTTTCATAGCCACCCCTTGGGGGTGGTCGTAATCGGCTTTACCAGACAGTTCAAGCAGATTCATCTGCGGTACAGATCCCGCGCATGAGATTGACCTGAAAAATGAGCGGCCTTAAGTGTCGCTCATGAAAAATATCAGACTTTTTATAATTCTAATTTCGGCCCTTTCGCTTTACCACTCTCAAGCATTGGCATGCAGCTGCTTTGACTGGAGCAGCGCTCAACAAACGGCGCAGCAGCCGAATGTGATCGTTGCAAAGGTGCAGACTTTGAATCTTGCTCCAACTGGGATTGGAGACCTTGTTATCGAGAAGGTCTACAAAGGAACGCTCAATAAAAGTGAACTTCAAATTCAGGGGCAGGACGGTGCAAACTGTGCTGGTGAAATTTTGAATGAAAGAAACACATCTTGGGTGGCATTGTTCTTTCCAAATGAAAGCGGATACCACATGGCCACCTGTGCAGATGCAGCCCTGAGAATGCAGCCAAGTGAATCCGGTGAAGATCAGTTTCTGGTGCACTTCGGGCAGGATACTCTTTTATTAAATGAAGAAGAATTTATTGATGTCATTGAATACAATGTTCAGCCCTCTATTAAGGGAGCCACCTGTCAACTCACAGCCTCTCGAAGCTATGTTTCAACGGATGTCGACAATAAAACCAAGTACAATTATTCTTATCGAAAATTGATTCAGTTTCGTGGAAGCCTTCCGTGGGACAAGGAGATCGTCGATGATTTATCTCAGACCGCTTCGGGACTTGGCATTCTAAAGTTTTCGGTCCACGCCGAGCAAAGTGAATCATCGATTTTTAAATTTGATATGAATTTGACGGAACCTTTTTTTCAAAAACAAAAGAGCCTAAGCTCAAGCATAGATCTTCGAAAATCCTATCGTGTCGAGTTTTTGGGAATCTCAAGATATGTTGGTCTTGATGGCGAAGAGAAAACCAACTTTGGAGACGAGCCGTTTTTGGCTCATCACACAGGCGCCGAGTGTTGGCTTGAGATTGGCGCTCCTTTGATCCCAGTGAACTGATCGGAATTCCATTCCAAATTATTTGACCCGGGGCGTCCCATAATTTAGGGTCGACCACTTATGGTTATCACTGCAAAAGAATTTATTCGAAAAGGGTTCGAGCCCAAACATCTTATCTCGACGTTTTGTCTGCTCTTTTTGGTGTTTAGTCAGCCCTTCATTAGTTCAAGCTATTTGATCTCCGTTGCAGCCACACTCTTTTTAGGAATTGCAATTATGTCTTCGGTCCATCATGCCGAAATCATTGCACATAAGATTGGCGAGGGACTTGGGACACTGGTTCTCGCGCTGAGTGTGACGATTATTGAAGTGGGTCTGATTGTTTCTTTAATGGACCAAGTGGGTGATGCCGCCAACTCACTCGCACGAGATACTATTTTTGCTGCGATCATGATCATCACAAACGGAATGGTGGCCTTCTGTTTGATTCTTGGTGGACTGAAATATCGCGAGCAGGAGTTTCAGGTCCAGGGCTCAAAGAGTCTCTTAGTGGTTCTTGTCACCCTGGCTATTTTGGTTTTTGTTCTTCCCAACTTCACTTCGAGTTCAGCTGGATCCACCTATAGCTCATTTCAACTCGGCTTTATTGGTGTCGTTTGTATTCTTCTTTATTTGCTCTTTATTTTCTTTCAAACAATGAGTCACAAATCTTACTTCGAAGCCACAAATGGCAATACGGAACTTGCGGATGAAGCTGAGGCCGCAGCCCATGAAGTTTCAAACACAGAAGCGTGGTTGAGTTTTATTTCACTCTCTTTAAGCCTCATTGCAGTGATTGGACTTGCAAAATTGATTTCACCAGTGATTGAAGCTGGAATTGTTTTCTTTGGTGCGCCGAAAACAACGGTGGGACTTATTATCGCGGCCATCGTTTTAGCTCCAGAGACCTGGGCGGCTGTGAACGCATCACGAGCAAATCGACTGCAGACCAGTTTGAACCTTGCGCTGGGCTCAGGGATTGCGAGTATCGCACTGACTATTCCTGTCGTCATTGTTTACTCGTTTATTGAAGGGCGTGATCTTATTCTTGGCCTTGAGCCAAAACACATGGTGCTCTTATTGATGACGTTTCTGGTTGGCAATTTAACGCTTGGAACAGGCCGATCCACCATGCTTCAGGGCTGTGTTCACGGCGTGATACTGCTCACTTATTTTGTTCTCACCATCGTGCCTTAAGCGGACTGGCTTTTCCAAAGTTCTTCCAAAAGATTTGAGATGGCTGACTTAGAGTTTAGCTGATATCAAAATATCTTGTTAGACCATTTTAAATCCGACATGATCATAGAAATCACTAAACATCGAGCTTCAAAGTGGAAAACTATCAAATATTTTTTTCGATTCTAAGTGCATTGATTCTGTTCTTGTTCGGACTGAGCTCCTTTAGTGCAGAATTGCGCCTGACCGCTGGCGAGCATCTTAAAACTATAATGAGTCGACTCACGATCAACCGCTTCGTAGCTTTCTTTGTAGGGGCAACGTTTACAGCCATCATTCAGTCGAGCACGGCCGTTTCCACCTTAGCGGTATCACTCGTTGACGCTGGGATTTTGAGTTTTTCGGGCGCCACTGCAATCATGCTCGGATCCTACATTGGAACAACTGGAACGGCTTGGCTGGTGTCTTTAAAGCTGACTGGAATTGGACCGATTTTTATTGTTGTTGGAACGGTGATCGGACTTCTGCCATTTAAAATCAGAGTTTTCGGAAAAGCCCTGTTTTATTTCGGCTTTATCTTTTTTAGTTTGGATTTGATCAGCAACTCACTTGAGCCCCTTAAGAGCAGTGTAGCTCTGACAGAATTACTTCTGCATACGAACTCTGCCCTCAAAGGCATCTTTATTGGAGTCCTTCTGACTGTAGTTCTTCAATCAAGCACGGTGGTCACTGGTTTAGCTATTATTTTCGTACAACAAAGCATGCTCAGTCCAGAACAGGCCATCCCAATCGTTCTTGGTGCAAATATAGGAACGACGGCAACAGCTCTTGTTGCTTCTGCCAAAATGGGAGGAATTGCAAAGAAAGCAGCCGTCGCCAACACATTGATGAACACCATTGGTGTGATTGTCTTCTTTCCTTTTCTTGGACCATTTACAGATCTGGTTTTAAGTCTCGCCCCCACACCTTCGATGGTGGTTGCTGTCGCTCACCTTGGATTCAATATTGTACTGGTAAGTGCGTTTTTGGCGCTGCTTCATCCATTTGTTCGACTGATGGGTCGAATGTTTGACCAAAAGAAAGAAGGAGTTCTCACCTAAATAAGCTCTCCAATTAAGGTGAGTTTCTTTTTAAGGCGTCAAAGATGTCTTTATGACACTGATCAAGCTCAGCCCCTCGCCGACCAACTTCTGGAAAATGTTTCGATATGAACTCTTCATTTATTCCGTCCGGAGAGGATATTCGAAGACAATTCATTACAACCTCATTGAATGGATTAGTTCGCAGGAAATTCTCAAATCGAGTGGCCAATTGTGCAATCTGATTCGGATCTTTATCAAAAAGATCCTTGACGGCAGGATTGACATCTTTGCTGCTTTGAATTTCCATTAGAAGAGGAATCGAAGAGTCGGAATATTGAAGCCGAGATTCTGTCAATTCACGCTTACAAGCAAAAAGAGCAGACATCTGTGTCAGTATCTTGGTGTTATTCGCTTCAAGCCATTTGCTATCATTGCGTCGATCTTGATGAGTTTGGCTTACAGAGGCAAGAGCCGCATTGACTTGTGTCTCGCAGGCCTCGACAAATGCTTGAGCTTCGGCTCTGCAGTAAATTGAAGCTGCATTTGCCGCCGGAGAGACAGTAAAGCCGATCACGAACCAAACTATGTACCTCATCCTGACCCCCCAAAACATTTATTCTAAGTAATCTCATATAGTGAAGAACACAAAAACCCACGAACCGTCTCATTTTGAAACGAAAGAAAAATCTTTAGACACTAAGATACACTTCATTTATCGGTTGCCTTTGATTCTTTTGAAGACAAAATTTCTCGAATCTAGGACCTTCGTCCTTTTCAAACCTTTGAAAGATTACCGGCATTGCGTTTTTAACAGCCGAATGACATTGCGAGACGGAGAAAGGGAACTGTTACCCACGTTAAAATTTTTACCGGCTCTATATTTCATGGATCGGGAATGATCTTGGCTCTGATGGGTTTGAACTGCTAGAAACGGTCGGATGAAAAAGTTCTTCTTCTTACTTACTCTTCTATTTTCTCATTCCATTCTCGCCAGCGAAACCATAGTTCCGTTTCCCAAAGAAAAAGTAAAGCCTGTGCGAGCCGGTCGCTTTTCCCCAGGGTATCAAGCGACTTTGATGGATTTGGAACAATCAAAATGCAATCTGATATTGAGTGGTCATCCCAAACAAAACACAGAAACTTTGTCTGAGCACTCGGCCTCTCAACTGGCAAAGGAAAAGGGCATCGTATTATTAGTTGCTGTCGTTTCCGCTTATCAGTTTAAACAGATCGTTGACAGCGGGACCCGTACGCTTGGAGACGATGTCGAAGTTTACCCTCTTTATGAATCCATTTACAGAGCTTCAACTGTGAATGTACTTCTGGCCGAAAATGCACAGGGCCATTTGGAAAAAGGACTGGGCTTTGTTTTTCCAGTGGAAATTCTGGATCAGAGAGGCGTTACTTTTAAACATTTGCTTATGGATCAACCGAAACCTCGCCGATCATTTATTCTAAAATATCAAAACACCGGAACTATGGGAGCTTTGTTTGAAAAGGCTGTGAATCAGAATATACCTAAGCGTCTTAGCTTTCAGTTCAGTGAAGGCCTCAGCCTCGATCAATCGATTCTTTTCTGGCTTCCAAAATCACTTATTGCCTCTGGTAAAGTTAAAGCCAGCGACCTTGAGGCATTTAACGGCTTTGATATGCAGAAAATGCCAGCTGTTCATTTCGATGAGAATCATCCCTCATGGTCTTTTGTGAGATCGACAATCCAATAGGAAGCTCGGGCTCTAGCGCTGATCCCTAACGGAATGATTTATTCTCTCAGGACTTCTGTTCTTGGGTAATAGTATGTAGATATGAGCATTCAACGTGTGGCCATCTATATTCGTGTCTCTACCCAAGATCAGTCGCTTGACCTTCAGCGCTCTGAGCTAATTGAGTTCATTGGTCGCAGAGGGTGGCGACTTCACAGGGTTTACGAGGAAAAGGCCACCGGTACAAACTCCAATCGACCAGAATTAAAACAACTTCTTAAAGCTGCACATGAGCGACAATTTGACTGTTTGGTAATCTGGAAGCTCGACAGGCTTTTCAGATCACTGAAGGGGCTTGTCACTACAATCCAGGACTTCCAAGCACTGGGAATTAGCTTCATTAGTCTCAAAGATCAAATTGACCTCACAACTCCCTCTGGCCGACTAATGGTTCATATGCTCGGCGCTTTTGCTGCGTTTGAGGCATCTCTAATTCGATAAAGGGTATACGCTGGTTTGGCACAAGCAAAACGAAAAGATGTGCGACTAGGGCGCCCGCTTTCTGTTGATCTTAAGCAAGTTTTTCAGTTAAGTGCCTCCGGTAAATCGATGAATTTTATTGCCAACAGAGTCGGCTGTTCAAAGAGCGCCGTCTTCAAAATCTTAAACGCCTGGTAAAACACACGCTAGGCAGTGTGTTTGGTTCCGTTTTGGGACCGCGTTAGAGAAAGACATTGGTCCAGCGGCGCTCCACCGTATCATTTTGGTACATGTAATTTTTTTAATTCGTCCTAAGAGCTTACTTTTACTCGAATATTTGTTGATATACCTGTATAAGAACAAGTTGTTGATATACGTGTATAATAATTGTATGATCGTATACCTGTATAACCTATTCTAAAAGGAAGACTCATGGTCTGTTTAAAATGTAAGGAGATTTTAGAACCATCAGATGCGATATATGGACTCCATGAGAAGTGCTTTACGAAATGGTTCTCCCTACCAACTGCGGTGGAATTCCAAGACCTAGACAGAAAAGCAACAAGCAAAGATCCGGCAGAAAAAAACACTCTAACTAACTTAAACAGTAGTTTCTTCCACGGAAAATTTAAAAAATATTCAGCATTATTGAATGGAGAATCGTACATCTTAAAGGTCAGAGAGCCAGAATACCCAGAACTCCCCGATGTCGAATACGTATGCAACCAAATTGGGAAGCTTCTCGAGATTCCTGTTCCATCATTTTATTTAATTGAATTTCATGAAGCACGTACGTTTGTAACGAAGAACTTTGTCCGAGCGGGATCATCAATGATGAATCTTACGCACATATTTCATTACTTTAAAGAGAATGAAACTCTCAATTGTGAATCGATAATTGCTGTTCTTGACAGGGAAACAAAGCGCTACTCGGACATAGACATTTTCGTAAAAGTTTGCCTATTCGACGCTCTTGTTGGTAACAGCGACCGCCACGGAAGAAACCTCGGGTTGTTAATAACCCCCAAGGCAACACAGCTCGCACCAATATACGACAACCCTTCAGTCCTTGGGCTCGAGTCAGGAAATATGCTCAAGGCGCGCTTCGGGCCAAAAGGAAAGATATATACAACAACAAGCAAAGAACCTTCAATGATGGATTACATCAGAGAGTTTAAAAGAATGGGCTATGGCGAAAGCATTCAAGATTTTGCATCAAAAGTTAATGTAGATGAAATTCACATGATCATTGAAGAGAGTTTTTGCACAGACTTAATGAAAAAAGCATTAAAGAGATTAATTACTGAAAGAGCATTGGAGATGGCAAATGAGATTTAAAAAGAGTGACGTAGCACTCGAGGTCTATGGAGAAAGTAAATCCAGAAGAATGTATGTTGGACTGCTAAAGTGGAATAGAGACACTAACATTTTCGAGTTCACATACGATAGAAACTATATCATGTCGCCAAAAGCAATTCCCGTCGGACCCGACTTACCGCTTTCCAAAAGAAATCACACCTGTAAAGGAAAGTTGTTTCCATCTTTTCAAGATAGGATTCCCTCCAAGGGAAACCCCGCTTACGTAGACTACTGCAACGCTGCCGGGATTTCTCCAAAAGAAAGGAATCCAATTATTCTACTAGGAGCCATTGGAAAGAGAGGACCTTCGACCTTTGTGTTTGAGCCCATTACAATTAACACCGTTGATGGCAGAAACGAACTCGAAAACTTTAGGAAAGCAAAAAAGATTTCTCTTCACGAGATTGCGCTAGCGTTAGACCTAAACGAGGTTACACTTCATCGAATACTGAAAGGCACCTCCTCAGACAACTGCACCCTGACCTTGCTAAGCCTCTATCTAACCGTACTACCCGCGCTCAAGGTTAAGCTGGGGGAAAATAGCAGGAAAATTCACAAAAACACTTTGGTAGCAATTATAGACTACTGCACTCAAAGAAACTCCGAGTTGTCAGACCAGTAGTCCAAAATCGAGTTTACAAAACTAAAGTTAAGTGAACGCCTCAATAGTTCGAACAGGACTCAACAGTTACAGGGGTTTACGAGCACGGGATTTTGAAGGTTTAGTGAACGCTCACTCAACACTCGTAACGCTTCATTATGAACCTAAACTTTTTTAATTTTCTTTCTGAGAAAATAAGGTGGGGGTCATGATGAAGCGATTTATTCCTTTTCTTTTTCTATCTATAAACCTTATGGGATGTCAGCATCTCAGGAGCAAATATACCCTTCATTATGGCACGACCGTTGAGACCCTTGCGGACGACAGACACCGAATGAAGAAAGTCTATGTATTTGCGCTTGGTGACGACTCGAATCTAGAAAAATTGTTTTTCGAGCGCTACACAAAGGCGGCCTTTACAAAACTTGGATTTGAGGTTGTAGATGATAAAGATTCTGCCGATTCGGTGATTACTGTAGAATACGGGATTGCCACAGAGAACAAACTTGAATCAAGACCAACTTATTCCTGGATACCGGGACAGACGGCTACCGTTAGCGGCTATTCTTTCAATTCATATGGTGGATCAACTTACTCAAGTGGAACTGTGACCACTCCTGGAACCGTTGCGAAAACTGGCAGCGAGGTCTACTCATATAAGGAATTTACCCGCTACACAATAATCGCCTGCTATCCCAAAGAAGAACTAGATCGTGCCATCAAAAGGAAAGAGAGCTTTTCAGAAACTTGGAAAGTCAGTGTGGTGAGTTCTGGAAGAACAAATGACCTAAGACATGCATTTCCGTATCTCCTGACCGCGGCTATGCCATACTTTGGAATGAACTCAGATAAGAATATTAAACTTAACATTTACCGTCCTGATGAAGAACTCGTTCAGATTTATAAAAACTTGTCGAGTCCATCCGTTAGACAACCTACCGCAAGGGACTAGTTCAATTTTTTCGCGACTCGTATTGTCTAGGACTATCTTCACAGCTGTGTGGGTAGAGATGTGGGTAGGATTCCCAACTTCAGACTTTCTTCAATGATTTCAATATCTGTTGGCGGAGAGGGAATTTCATTTTCCCCACTCCCGCCAAGTTATTGAGATCACTAGAGTCTCAAGTCTCAGCAATAGCAAAAAGAAGTTCTTAGAAGCAACGCTCGTTATTTCAACGCATTTCTGAATTGAATTACATTTTCGGCACTGATGTTTGGAAGCTTGTAGCCCAATTTCTCAGTTCCATCTTTAAGCTCAATTCCAGCTTTGCGTAAATAGACGTTGGTTGTTTCCATATCTGCGTGTCCTACAATTGCCATCACTCGCGCAAGGCTTTCGCCTCTGGCAAGTAGGTTTGTAATGAATGTTGCTCTTAAGTCATGAAAACGGATTTCGGTGATCTGGATGGCCTTGCAAAACTGTTTTAACACCTTTGCAGCCTCTCCTCGTGTCCATTCCTTGGGATGCGGTAGAACATACTCCTCTCGGCTTCGTTTAAGCTTTAACTCTTTTAGAAAGCTTAAAAGCTCTGCCGAGATAGGAACTATTCTAGCCTTTTGATTC
>CAZWVK010000020.1:0-29730 GCA_964636785.1 uncultured Pseudobdellovibrionaceae bacterium
GTTAAAAGCGAAAAGAAAAAAGAAGCCACTGCCAGCCAATTTCCAGAAGTGAAGCGCTGGATCCGTTGGGAAGTGCTCTTGTTTGTGATTGGGATACTGTTTATAGCCTCGGGCCTTGCATCGCCCTTGGCTAAAAACCTAGTGAGTGTTGGTGTGGTGTTTATGGCGCTTCCAATTCTGATTCGAATCTTTTTTCTGAAGCGCTAAAATCTAGTTTTGCTTTTTAACCGGTGGAGCCACCAATGCCTGAAGCTCTTTTCCAAACGAAGAGATGGAAGCTGGTTTTTTTCCTGTGGCACCATCACTGGAATCCAGTGTGAAACTCAAGGCGACCGTATTTTCAACCTTCGATCCAGCGAGATTCAAATCGGAGTCCTGAAGGGCCAAAGCTCGGTAGGTATTTAAACGTTTTGCATACATTGTTTTTCCAACCAGGTTCTCATCGCTATCACCAGTTTGAGTGAGGTACTTGATAACGCGATCCGCTTTTTTCATCTCCGAGTTATTGGCCATAAGAAGTGCGGCAACTCCTGAAACAAACGCAGTTGCTTGTGATGTTCCGGTCATATAGCCGTATTGGCCTCCAGGAAGGGTTGAAAAGATGTTGTTTCCTGGAGCTGCGATATGAACGGTAGACACACCGTAATTGCTGCTTGGTAAAACGTGTTTCTTTTTATCAATCGCCGTTACAGAAACAATATTTGGAAGACCATAGTCAGCAGGATAATATTTCTGAATATCCGAGTTTGATTTCTCATTTCCAGCAGCTGCCACAAAAAGAATTCCCTTTTTCATTGCACGCTCAATAGCTTGTTTTTCTTCTAGAGCCGGAGAGAGTCCACCACCGGAGTAGTTGATGATGTGAGCATTCATTTTTACTGCATAATCAATCGCTCGAACAGTGTTCTTGAGATTATCCGCACTCTTTGATCCTGGATCATAATACTTTAAAACCATCACACTGACTTTTGGAGCCACTCCACTGATTCCAATTCCATTTCCCCCTTCAGCGCCAATGATCCCTGCGATATGGGTTCCGTGCCCATGAGTGTCTGAAAGATTGTGCGAATGGTGAACAAAGTTCCACCCGTGAACGTCATCGATAAATCCATTGCCATCATCATCAATCCCATTGGTGGCTTTGTTTCGACCTTGGGCATCCACACCTGTTTCTCCAGGATTCACCCAAAGATTGTTTTTTAAATCAGGATGAAGAACGTCAATTCCAGTATCAATCACTGCGACAACGATTTCTTTAGATCCTTTGGAAACGCGCCAAGCTTTTTGAGCATCAGTCATGGCAAGTCCCCATGCTTCTGAAAGAGCAGGGTCTTTTAAAATAACCGGTTGCTCTTCTTTTGAGCCTTCTGAAGGAATGGCTCTTCCCATTTCAGTTTCACGAGTGAGCTCGGATGAGGACTCGCTGGCCAATCGAAATGACGAGATCTCTCCATTGAAAAACCCCTTTGTTGCGGCCAAAGCGCCAAGGCTTGCAAAAAGTGAAATCAGAGCGGGTTTTACCAGATTCATCTTTCCTCCTCGAAAGAGCGTTTCAGCTTTCATAAGGAGCAAGACCGGTGCCTAAATTAAGTCATTGAAATCACGAGAAAATTTTCAATCTGAGACGTTTGAATTGTCTAAACTTTGGTGAGGTGTCAACCATTCCTTTGTTCCTAAAACCTCTTCGGGAAAAGAGGTCTCAGATTGAGAGGATAAAAACAGCCTATAGAAGGCGTAGTTTCTGATAATGAGACGCACATAGGACTTGGTCTCTTCATAGGGAATCTCTTCGATAAATTCGACGGCAGAAGGGCGAGGGCGTGACTCTTGCCAGCCACGAATGGCCTTATCAGACGCATTGTAAGATGCGATTGTCGCAATAAAATTATTTTTATGACGCTTTCTTTGATCCGCAATAAACTTTGCGCCTAGGGGAATATTTTTTTCTGGCAGATAAAGATCTGTGTAGTCCTTGATTTCAATTCCAATTTCTTTTCCAACTTGCTCGCCCACTTTTGGAAGAAGCTGCATCAATCCAAACGCATCGGCAGGTGATCTGGCCTCTGGGTTGAATGCAGACTCCTGACGAATGATGGAATATATCAATTCAGGCTCGATATTGAATCTTCGCGCGGCTTCAAAAATCTCATTACGATGAGGAGTTGGAAATAAAAGTTCCGGATGATCATTGAGAAGCTGATCTCTGATCTTTGGCGAAAGAGTATAGAGCTTTTGAAAGAGCATCAGATATTCGCCAGATCTTGCATAGGATTTTAATAGAACTAGCCAGACGTCATCATCTTGGCTGCGATCCTTCAAATAATCCTTGGTCACCTGGTCCAGATATTTTTTAAGGGCTGGTCGCTCATTCATGGAGACCATCCAGTCGGTCCATTCCGGAGTAAACACACCTCTTAACTTGAGGCGGAAAAAATAAGAGTCAGACTTGGACTCTTTGGCGTCGGGTTTTTTAAGAGGCTCGCCGAGCTCACGCTTTGCTAATAAACCGTAGTATCCAAGTGGATCCATCGCGCTGAGTTTTTCAAATGCATTCTTTGCTTTTTCTTTTTCATTTAAGCGGTCCAAGGAAACACCCACCCAATAAAGTGCGCGTGCTTTGGTGAAGTCCTCGATCTTATCGTTTTGAAACCATTCCAGATGCTCAATGGCTTCTTTGAATTCTTCCATTTTAAATAGATTCCATGCCAAAAACCATCTGGACTGAGACTCAAGAGCGCTGTCTTCTTGAACTTCTTTTACAGAAAGTCTTAGCCATTCCAGTGTCTCTTTTGAGTTCTTCTTTTCCTCTTCAATGCGACCCAAAAGCCAATAGTGAATGGCGTAAGAAAAACTTTTTTTCTTTTCTTTGATTCTTGCCTTTAAAATTTTCTCGGCTTCGGATCGTCTTCCTATGGTCCAAAGTGCCCTTGCCAGTTCGATTTCGACATCTTTGATTTCCTTATTTAAAAGACTTCTGTGTTTTCGATTTACTTTTTTCTTTAAAGATTGGTCTAGAAATTTCACGTACATCTTAAGTGCTTCAACATGGTCGGTGCGATCACGGCTGAGTTTTTCTAGTCGTGCCAGTCCTTGAAAGGCTTTCATTTTTTCTTTAAGGGCAAACTCTTTGCCATTGAGAACATCGAGGTAAATCTTTTTGGCCGCAGAGAAATTTCTCGAATTTAAAAAATCCCTTGCAACACTTAAGCTTTCAGAAGGCTTATAGGTGGGTTTAAATCTAGGAGCGATTTTATACAATTGCTCTTCAATCTCTGATTTTAATTTTTCATCCAGATTTTTCGAAAGTTTTTGGGCTTCTAAAACAAGCTTTACTTTTTCTTCGCGAAGCGGAACTTGCTTTGACCGTGCTAAAAGATGAAGAGCTAGATCCTGATTGTTGTTTTTGGCTCTGGCGACTTCGATCTTTGCAAGCGTCCATTCCTCGTTGAGCCACGAAAAACTCTCTTCCGGATGCAAGAGCTCTGTGCAGTGAATAGAACCTCTTAGATATGCAAATTCTTTGAGTGGAAATTCTTTTTTTGTGAGTTCTTTGAAGCCTACGCAAGTTTCGTTAGAGGGACTTAAGGAGTTCAGTCGGTTGTACTCTGCAATCCACTCTTTTACGAGAGGAGAGTTTCTCGCCGGTGTCAGGGTCTGACAGCCTATAAAGAAAACGGTGAGTGAGGTGAAGATAAAAAGGAGCCCAGCCATGGGCTCCATTCTGACATTAAATGCGTGCTAATTCCAAGGCTTGAATACGTTCTTCAAGCGGAGGGTGAGTGGAGAACAAAACAGCCATCATCGAGCGAGAAGGACGACCAGAAATCTTCAACGTAGCTAGACCTTGGTGATCTTCAACGGTTTCTGGGTTGTAAATTCGGCCCAAGGCCTTAAGGGCTGCAATCATTTTATGTTTTCCGGTCAAACGTGCGCCGCCACTGTCTGCCCGGTATTCTCTGGCTCGTGAAAAGTAATTCACAACAAGAGATCCCAGAATCGACAATACGATTTGAAGCGCGAAATAAAGTCCTAGTTGAATGGCAGGACGCGAGCGCTCTTCAAAGTTCTGGCTGACAGCAATAGCGATCAGGCGTGCCGCAATAAGAACAAGTGTGTTAATCACACCTTGAATCAAAGTCATTGTGACCATATCCCCATTGGCAATGTGCGCGACCTCATGACCAAGAACGCCTTCAAGCTCATCTTTATTCATGCGCTGTAAAAGTCCTGTGCTGACGGCGACAAGCGCTCTGGATTTGGTTGGACCTGTTGCAAACGCGTTCACTTCTGGAGAGTTGTAAATTCCAACCTCAGGCATCTTCGGAAGACCTGCACGCTTACTGAGCTCGTAAACCGTGTTCAAAAGCTCGGCCTCATGGCCTTGAGCGGTTTGAGGATCGATGACTTGAACGCCCATCATCTTTTTGGCAATGATTCGCGAAATCGCGAGAGATACAAAAGCGCCACCAAAACCAAAAAGGCTATAAAAAATCAAAAGGCCGCCAAGGCTTCCAAACTCGATTCCGAGTAGGCCCATGATGATATTTGCGGTCACCGTGACCGTTAATAGAATAAGAATGTTAACGACGATAAATAAAAAGACGCGTTTACCCATAGCCCACATGTGGGAACCTCCTAAAATTGACCAATAAACAGTCTCTTACAATCTGGGAAGAATGTAAGAGACTGTCAAGAAACCAGGGGAAATTAATATTTTTTAATCCTCAGATTTGCCTGTAAGGGCATGTGTCTGAGTGCGGCCCTTCAGACTTCGCTTTGATGTGAGCTCACTTTGGGAATAATACTCAAATTGGAGTTTGTTTCGCTCGACGGAAACTTTAACAGTTCCACCGGCAGTGAGCTTTCCAAAAAGGATCTCATCCACCATTGGCTTTTTGATGTGCTCATCAACAAGGCGGGCAAACGGCCTTGCGCCATAAGCCGGGTCAAACCCCTGATCAAAGAGCCAATCGAAAACTTCGGGATGAACTTCCATAAGAATATTTCGCTTAAGAAGCTGCGCTTCGAGCTCCATAACAAATTTTTGCACCACACGAATCCGAAGATCTTTTTCAAGAGACTTGAACTCAACAACCGCATCCAGACGGTTTAAAAACTCCGGTCTGAAGGTTCGCTTGATCGCATCCAAAGAGAGCTTGGAGCTGGTGTCTTTCACAATTCCAAGGCCACCTTTGGAAGCTTCAAAAGCGCCAGCATTGGAAGTCATGATCAAAATCACATTTTGAAAATCCACACGACGCCCATTGGAATCGGTCAAGTGGCCTGCATCCATCACTTGCAATAAAACGTTCATGATATCGGGGTGGGCTTTTTCAACCTCATCCAGAAGAAGGACGGAGTGAGGCTTCTTAAAAACCTCTTCAGTAAGAAGTCCACCCTCTTCATAGCCCACATACCCTGGAGGTGCGCCAACAAGGCGGGCCACCGCGTGCTTTTCCATGTACTCACTCATATCAAAGCGAAGAAAATGAACGTTTAAGAAGTGAGAGAGCTGTTTTGCAAGCTCGGTTTTTCCCACACCTGTTGGCCCTGCGAATAAAAAGCTTCCAATGGGCTTTCGCTCATTTCCAAGTCCGCTTCGTGAGATCTTAATGCTAGATACGACCTTTTCAATGGCCGAGTTCTGTCCAAAAAGAACAGATTTTAAATTGCGCTCCAAGTCTTTAAGGCCTTGGTTGCTGGATTGAGAAGCGGAGGAGACGGGGACTTGAGCCATGCTGGATATGGTTTGCTCCACATGCTCAGGTAAGATTCTTATGCGAACGTCTTTTTCGGACTCTTTTTCAAATGTGCGAACGCGAGCCGCTGTTTCATCAATCACATCAATGGCTTTATCTGGAAAAAATCGATCGGATAAATACCGAGCAGACAACTCAACAGATGAAAGCAATGCCTCATTGGTGAATTCCACATCATGATGCTGCTCAAATCCTTTTTTGATTCCTTTTAAAATCTGAAGAGTTTCATCCTGTGTGGGTTCTGGGACCTCAATCTTTTGAAAACGTCTTGCAAGTGCACGGTCCTTTTCAAAATGATCACGGTACTCTTTAAAGGTCGTAGAGCCGACACATTTTAAAGTTCCATCAGAAAGAGAAGGCTTTAACAGATTGGATGCGTCCATAGATCCGCCGGTTGTTCCGCCCGCTCCAACAATGGTGTGAATCTCGTCGATAAAAAGAATCACATTTTTCTTTTCTTTCACTTCATCCAGAACTTTTTTAAGGCGCTCTTCAAAATCACCGCGGTATTTGGTTCCAGCAAGCAGTGCGCCCATATCCAAGGAGTAAACTTCTTTGTCGAGCAACGACTTTGGTGCGTCACCGCTGACGATTCTTTGCGCAAGTCCCAAAGCCAAAGCTGTTTTTCCAACACCAGGTTCACCAATCAAAAGGGGATTGCTTTTTGTTTTTCGACTTAAAATCTGGCACATGCGATCTACAATCACTTCGCGCCCAATCAATGGATCTTGTGAATTCGCGATGGAATTTAAATTCGAAGCATAAGATTCAAGAGCGGTCTTTGGCTCTTGGGGCCCATTTTTTTCCGCTTTCGCTTGCGACATCTCGGGAAGACGACCCTTTCCATGGGATACGTATTCAATCACGTCAAACTGTGTGACGCCGGATTTTTCTAAAAAGAACTTCGCGTAACTTTCTGATTCGGCAAAAAGTGCAATCAAAAGATTTGAACTTTGCACAACACGTTTGCCTGCACTTTGAACTTGAATGGCTGCGCGCTGAAGAAGACGGTGAAAGGCCATAGTGAGCTCAGGTCGCCAATCGGGATCTTCCTCAATCATTTCTTCAGAAACAGTGGGGAAGTGATTGTCTAAAAATTCTTCCAAGTCATGTTCAAGAAGAGCAAGGTCTGCTCCACAGCTTGAGAGAATTTCTTGTGTGTTTTGGTCTTTTTGAAGAAGGCCCATAAGGATGTGTTCCAGGCTGACGTACTCATGCCTTGCTTTTAGTGCTTCTTCAATGGTTTCGGTGAGAATCCGTTCTAACCGAGGATCAAGCATGGACCTACCCTCCTTCTTCTACAAATTCTTTCTCCATAATACACTTTAATGGATATTTTTGGCGTCTAGAAAATTCATTCACCACGAATACTTTCGTTTCGGCAACTTCGAAGGTGAAAACCCCCGCAACTCCGGAACCCTGATTGTGAACCTCGAGCATAATTTTTTCCGCTTCACTCTGAGACTTGGAAAAGAATCGTTTTAAGACAAGGATCACAAAATCCATCGGCGTAAAGTCGTCGTTCAAAAGCAAAACCTTATAAAGCGGCGGCCGCTTAGTTTTGATCTTAGGCTTTAGAATCGTTGCCGCATTTTCGTCTGACTCGTATTGACTCATTCCAACTTGCCTTTGGTCTTGATCGACCACAATTAGAAAACAATTTTTCTCAAATCGAAACTGGCCCCCAGGAAAATTAACTGGAGATATACTGAAGCGCAGATTAACATAAGTGCTGACGCAAAAACAGGGGCAAATGGGAGTTCACGTATGAAGAATCAAAAAGGTTTCTCACTGATTGAATTAATGGTCGTTGTGGGAATTATTGGAATTTTAGCGGCCATTGCAGTCCCCAATTATCAGCGATTCCAGGCTAAATCGAGACAGAGTGAAGCGAAAGCGAACCTTAGTGCCCTCTACACTGCACAAAAAGCATTCTTTGCCGAGTGGAATAGATATTTCAGTGATTTTAGACACGTTGGATTTGCGCCTGAAGGTTACTTAAGGTATCGAGTCGGCTTTTCGGGGCCAGGAACAGGGGTCCCAGCGAACTTTGGATATACGGGGCCTGGGTGCGGAAACCCAACAGCGGCATGTAATGCCGCCCAGTTTGCGACGAACGTTTATTGTCCTGCTCTTGGTGGTAACTCCGGTCTTTTTTGTTCAGAGGCCATTGTTCCAGTGTCAGCGGCTGCGCTCCCTACAGCAACTGTAGATACAGCAACTTCATTCACAGCCGCAGCCTCTGGTAACGTTGATCAAGACGACGATCCTGATCAGTGGACTATCAATCATCAAAAACTCTTAACGAACACCACTTCTGATTTACTGAACTAATCTCGTCATTCATTCCTGGTGAAAGAGTAGCATCTTAAGGCTGTTCTTTTTTCTGTGAATTTCATAATATGAAAAGCGTGAAGCTTTATTATTTCTTCTTACCACTGGCTTTTCTCATATTAGCTCTCAACTTTTTTGTTTTTCCAAAAGCCGATTTCAAAGAAAAAACAGACGCTCTTCGCTTCCATACTCCGCCAAAATATTTGAAATATATGACCTTTGGATTTGATGACCTGATTGCGGATATGATGTGGTTAAGGTTTATTCAGGATTTAGACCATTGTGTTCGCCTGACCAGTGAGCAAACCGCGGAATGCAAAAAAGGATGGGGTTATTATATGATCCTTTCCGTTCACGACATCGCACCCAAATTTCGAATTCCAATGGCGGTCGGTCCAATGAGTTTATCTGTTCTTCAGGATGATTTTGAAGGTGCGGAAGAATTATTTGTTAAAGCCACAGAGGCTTTTCCCACAGACTGGCCTATTCTTTATCGCGCAGCCTTTCACTTTATTCATGAGGGGAATGATCCAAAAAGAGCCGCGGACTACTTGGCGCGAGCGGCCGAGCACGGCGCACCCGAATGGGCACGCTCTTTAGCGTCGAGGCTTTATGAAAAAGAGGGACAAAAGGAGCTCGCCTTAAGAACACTTTATGAGTACCGAAAAACCCTTGAACATCCAGACGCCGTCAAAAAAGTCGATGATCGAATTAAAGCGATTGAATCCAGCCTTTAAGCCTTGACCTTTCTAAGTCCGAACCCATATTGAAAGGCATGCCAAGAGACTTTTATGAAATTTTAGGTGTGGAAAAAAGCGCCGACCAGGCCACGATTAAAAAAGCTTATCGCAAACTCGCGATGAAGTACCACCCTGATCAAAATCCAGGCAATAAGGAGGCGGAAGACCTCTTTAAAGAAGCCGCACAGGCCTATGAGGTCCTTGGCAACGAGCAAAAGCGCGCTCAGTACGATCAATACGGTCATGCTGCGTTTCAGGGCGGAATGGGTGGCCGAGGCGCTCAGGGCTTTCATGATATTTCAGATATTTTTGAACAGTTTGGTGATATTTTTGGTGATTTCTTCGGCGGCGGTGGAGCCAGGCAGCGAGGGCGCTCGTCCACAGGCCCAAGACGCGGTTCTGATTTGAGGTATCTCCTTGAAATTGAGCTTGAAGATGTTTTAGAGGGCGCAAAGAAGCCAATTGAGTTTCGCTGTGAGGACAATTGTGAAACCTGCAATGGCAGTGGCGCCAAGCCAGGAACAAGCGTAAAAACCTGTGGCACCTGTGGTGGACGCGGGCAGGTGGTGCGGTCTCAAGGCTTTTTCTCAATGGCAACAACTTGTCCTACCTGTGCCGGTCAGGGCCAGGTGGTCGAGTCGCCTTGTGAGGAGTGTGATGGCGAGGGCCGAGTTGAGCGTAAAAGAAAATTACTGATCAATGTCCCGGCTGGTGTGGACACGGGCACTCAGCTTCGTCTGTCAGAAGAGGGTGAAGGTGGGTATCGAGGCGGCCCCCCAGGAGATTTATTTGTTGAAATTCGACTAAAGCCCCATAAGCGCTTTGAGAGAAACGGAGCTGATCTTTTTGGTGAGGTTGAGGTTTCTTATTTAAAAGCTCTTCTTGGAGGGCCGGTGAGCCTTGAAACTCTAAGGGGCACTCGAGAAATTGAAATTCCGCGGGGAACACAGCCTTTTGATGAGATTAAAATCCCAAAAGAGGGTCTTCCATCCCTTCGTGGCTCAAGAGTGGGCGATCTTTATTTACGCACCAAAGTGATTTTCCCCAAAAAGCTGTCCAAAGATGAAGAAAAGCTGCTTCGTGAGATCGCAAACAAAAAAGGAGAGGACGTCCAGGACAGTAAATCCGGGATTTTTGGGTTTTGACCTTGACGTCGAAGTTTAAGCACTCAGATTGATTGTGAAAATTGAGTTTTGATTTTTTTAAGTAAAAAGGAGTTTTAAATGTCTAAAATTATTGGAATCGACTTAGGAACAACCAACTCGGTTGTTGCGGTGATGGAAGGCGGAGAGGCCAAAGTTCTTGTGAATGAAGAAGGCGCTCGCACCACCCCGTCCGTTGTCGCCTACACGAAAGATAACGAAAAGCTTGTGGGTCAGGTGGCGAAGCGTCAAGCGGTCACAAACCCTGAAAATACGATTTTTTCAGCGAAGCGTTTTATCGGACGTCGTCATGATGAAGTCAAAGACGAGTTGGAATATGTGCCATACAAAGTTGTGCCCAAGACGGCCAACGATTGTGCGTTTGATGTGCGCGGAACTTTAGTGACTCCTGAAGAGGCTTCAGCTGCGGTTTTGGCAAAACTTAAAAAAGTAGCGGAAGATTATTTAGGAACAGAAGTGAAAGAAGCTGTGATTACAGTTCCGGCTTACTTTAACGATGCTCAAAGACAAGCGACCAAAGATGCTGGAAAAATTGCTGGTCTTGAAGTGAAGCGTATCATTAACGAACCAACAGCTGCGGCCCTTGCATACGGTCTTGATAAAAAGAAAGACGAAAAAATTGCGATCTATGACTTTGGTGGTGGAACATTTGATATTTCCATTCTTGAAGTCGGCGATAATGTGGTCGAAGTGAAAGCAACAAATGGTGACACTCACCTTGGTGGTGATAACTTTGACTCGGCCATTTTAACTTGGATGATTGATGAGTTTAAAAAGGATCAAGGCATTGATCTTAAAGGTGATAAAATGGCGCTTCAGCGTTTAAAAGAAGCGGCTGAAAAAGCTAAGATTGAACTTTCTGCCTCTCAAGAAACAGATATCAATCTTCCATTTATCACAGCGGACCAATCTGGACCGAAGCACTTGGCGATGAAACTCACGCGCTCAAAGTTCAACCAGCTCACTGAAGACTTGGTGAAGAGATCTCTTGAGCCATGTAAAAAAGCATTGGCCGATGCGGGAATGAAGCCTGGAGATGTGGATGAAGTGGTATTGGTTGGTGGATCGACTCGAATCCCAGCGATTCAAGCCGCTGTAAAAGAATTTTTCGGCAAAGAGCCAAACCGCTCGGTGAACCCGGATGAAGTGGTCGCTGTTGGTGCTGCAGTTCAAGGTGGTGTCTTAGCGGGTGATGTCAAAGACGTTCTTCTTCTGGATGTGACTCCACTTTCACTTGGTATTGAAACTCTTGGCGGAGTGATGACGAAGTTGATCGAGAGAAACACGACGATTCCAACGAAGAAATCTCAAGTGTTCTCTACAGCAGCAGATAACCAATCTTCAGTGGATGTGCATGTTCTTCAAGGGGAGAGAGAGCTTGCCTCTGGCAACAAATCTCTTGGAAGATTTGAGTTGGTTGGAATTCCACCAGCACCGCGCGGAATGCCACAAATTGAAGTGACCTTCGATATCGATGCGAACGGTATTTTGAATGTGACTGCGAAAGATCTTGGATCAGGAAAAGAACAAGCGATTAAGATCACAGCGAAGAGCGGTCTTGATGAAAAAGAAATTGAGCGCATGGTGAAAGAAGCTGAGATTCATGCGGAAGAAGATAAGAAGAGAAAAGAAGCGATCACTCAGCGAAACAACTTAGACAGCATGGTTTACCAAACTGAAAAATTGGTGACGGAGTCTAAGGATAAATTCTCTGAAGATGATTTAAAGCCGCTTCAAACTTCGATCGATGCTTCTAAGAAAGTTCTTGAGAACACATCTGCCAGCGCAGATGAGCTTAAGAAGGCTTTGGATGAATTGACTCAAGCAAGCCACGCCTTCAGCGCTAAGCTTTATGAAAAACAAAAGCAAAGCGGTGATGCTGGAGCGCAAGCTGGAAATGAGCCGCCTCCAACCCCTGGGGCGGGTGGCAGCGACGACGAGGTCATAGACGCCGACTATAAAGACGTCGATTAAGTTCGGCGTCTTAAAAGCCTTCGCTTCTTTGTCACTCGTCGATCGCGGTATTATGCATACAGCTTCCTCCTCGTTTCGCGAATCGAAGGCTTTTAATCCACCTCAAAAACGGCACTCTTCTTTGTTGCTTCGGCTTCGACGTATTATACATACGCCTTCAGCCTCGCGCCGCGAAGATTGCCGTTTTAAGAAAAGGGGTCCGGAAGGGCCCTTTTTTTATGTGAAAATTCCGCAGTCGAGTAGGGTATTTTTTCAAAAGACGCTTAATTTTTCCTCATAGGAAGTAAAGCTTTGATAGGGTTCTCCCATCTAAAAAAAGGGGAGACAGATATGAAGCTTTCAAACCTAATCCTTATTTTCTTAATTTTCTTCGGAAGCTTTGCAAAGGCCGAGTTGATTCTTCAATGCATGAGACCTGTTCATCTCGATGATCCAAATTTTCAGCAGGGAAGCGAACTTTTTTTCGACATTTATTGGAGCGATGATCAAGGCGTAAAGATCGTGCTTACAAAAGGGACGTACGAAACAGAAGTCTTCCTTTCCGAGGGCAAAGAGTACACTCGGTATTTGGATCTGAATGATCGAAGCCTATCAGTAGAATGGAAAGAGCCTGCGAACATCACGTTAGCGATGCGACAGTTCGATACGAGATGGTATGGAAGCTTTTGGTTTTCAGAAGGTTTAAAGACCGAGCTCTTAGATATTCTGCCCGGTCGTGATTTGGATTTATCTTGTATCGAAAAAGGTCGGCTTAAAAATTAGTTTCTTAGCGCGCTAATAAAAAACCTTCTTCATCAAAATCAAAGATGGCTCCAATGGAGAAGTAATTTGGAGCATTGTCGATGTCGACTCCGAGCTCTGGCATAAAACGAACACCTTTTAGATTTTCAAAGGCAATCTCCACTCCGCCCGCAATCTGAATGGCAACATCGTTTTTATCGCGACCTTTGGTTCTGTGCTGAATTCCGATAGGAAGAGAAGCGTAAGGGATCAAGTAGCCAAAGTTCATATTAAACTTCTTACTTACAAGTGGCTCAAAGCGAATGGTAAATTCATTGATTCCAGCATCTGAAGCGTAAACAATACCAGCGTTCATACCAACCGCGGGTTGTCCTTCTACATCTGGATAGGGAACATATTTATAAAGTCCGCTTAAGAAAATATCTGTGGTCCCAACACCAAACTGACCACGGAACCCAGAGTCCTCATTGATTCCCATTTCAAAGCGACCACTCACATTGATTCCCGTTGGATCACTCGTTACAAATTGGGAAACACCCATCAATGTGTATTGATTTTCAGGAAGAATTTCGCCCGTGCTCATCACAGAGTAATAAGCGTGTGCATAAGATGAGAGAAAGCCAAGTAGTGCCAATGAAATCAGTTTTTTCATTCATAACCCCTTTTTCAAGACTTCAGCTTATGCTGATTTAAAACCCTTTGACAACCCCATGTGGGAGAAGGACAACGAATGACCATGGCGCTCTCTATTTCAGCAGTTATCATCACAAAAAATGAAGCTCATAATATTGAGCGCTGCTTAAATTCTATTAAGTTTTTAGAAGACGTCGTCGTTCTAGATACCAACAGCGACGACCGTACAAGAGAGATTGCTGAAAGATTGGGAGTTCGCGTTTTCAATGAAGAGTGGCGTGGATTTGGACCGCAAAAAAAGCGGGCGGTGGAGCTTGCAAAGAATGATTGGGTTTTAAATCTGGATGCCGATGAAGCTTTGGATATTGAGGCTCGAACTTTTTTAAAAGATTTTATGAGAGAACCGGAATCGGCGCTTACTCCTTCGGCATTTAAATTCAGACGTGAAAGTTTTCATCTTGGGCGATGGATCAAGCATGGTGGCTGGAGTCCGGATTTTCAAATTCGCCTGTTTGATCGTAAGCGAGCGAACTGGAGTGATGATCAAATCCATGAGAAGGTGATCGTGAATGGGGAGCTCTTTGAGGCCAAAGGTAAAATCAAGCACTGGGTTTTTTCGAGCCTTGCTCATCAGATCGACACGAATAATCGTTATTCGAGCCTTGGTGCAGAAGCGCTTTTTAAAAAAGGTGTAAAATTCAGCATTTTTAAATTGCTGGCTAAATCGCACTCTAAATTTCTTGAGACCTATTTCTTTAAGGGGGGCTTCAGGGATGGGCTTCCAGGCTTTATAATCGCCGTTGGGGCCGCTTACTCGGTGTTTTTGAAGTTCTCTAAGCTGTGGGAGCTTGAGCGCTTAAGGGGAGGCCGAAAAGACCCCAAAGATCAGGGTTGATCTCAGGCCCAAATCAGCGTATTTCTTTGAGTTCTTGTCTCGCATGTGGCGGTCGTAGCTCAGTTGGTAGAGCATCGGATTGTGATTCCGGTTGTCGCGGGTTCAAGCCCCGTCGATCGCCCCAATTCTCGTTTGAGTGGAGGAAAATGGCCTCAATCACCGCAGATGAATATTCCAAAGCTCTCGAATCTTTAAAGACCGCATTGGGTTTTGTGGCCAAAGCCTCCACAGATGATGAGTTTAAAGTTGCTCGGGATGCTTGCATTCAGCGCTTTGAGTTTAGCATCGAGCTGGCATGGAAAGTTTCAGCCAAAATCATGGGCTCACGTTCTACGGCTCCAAAGATGGTTATCAGAGAAATGGCTCAGAACGGACTTATTTCGAATCCCGAACTATGGTTAGAATTTGTAGATGCTCGTAACAGAACTTCCCACACTTATGATGAGAATGTGGCTAAAGAAGTGTTTGAAGTGGTGAAGTCGTTTCTTCCCGAGGGAGAAAAACTTATATCTCGTTTCAGGTCAAAATGAAGTTCGGGCTGAGTGAAAAAGATTGGTTATTGCTCGATAAAATTTTAATTCAGCCGTTAAAAAAACACTCGGTTAAAATTTGGATCTTTGGATCTCGAGCTCGTGGCGATCATGCTCAATTTTCAGATATCGATATTTTGTATTCACTCCCTAAAGGCGCAACGCTGCCGCCGGGTCTACTGTTCTCTATCAAGGACGATCTCGAGGAGTCGAACCTTCCTTATAAGATTGATTTGGTCAGTGAGGCTGAAATGGCTAAAAGTTATCTTCCTTCAGTATTGCAAGATCGAATTGAGATTTGAGAATTTTATAGATAAACGAAAGAGAAGTATTTTAGGAGTAACCAATACCGGAGGTTGTTGTGAGTATTTTCATTACCTCACCAGAACAAAGAATCCGAATTTATGAAATTGCAGCCGAAATGAAAAATGCAAAGCTCTCGGCTAACTTTATCTCTGAGTGTGTGGAACAGGCACTTGAGCATGAGGGAACTCATGATCTAATGGTCCTTTGGGCCGAATCAAATTCAAAATCGGATAAAGAAGAGATCTTAGCCGATCTTCAAGGAGAGATTGATATGAGAGCTGAGGTTCCAAAGAAATCTATAAAATAGGCGTATATTAAATTTGATGATTTCAATGCCGTCGCAAAATTTAAGAAAGCTGTGCGGAAGGCTATGGTCTGAATCAAAAATGAGATCAAAATACTCGGTGGCCGTAAGAAAAACTAATTGATCATTTAAAAGAATATAATAGACAGTGTGATCGTGGGTGCAATCATGTTTTTCATGGCTGGGATATAAAAATATAATGTTTGAGGTTTGTAACTGATAAGTTTCTCGCTAGCTCCTCACCCAATTCCAGATTCCAATTACCGTGGAAGTAACAAATGCAGCCAAGGTGATTTCTAGGGCCATCATAGGTGTAACAGGAGAAAACTTTAAGAATTCATACACCGTAGGAACGAAAAATAAAACTCCTAGCATGAGAGCAAAGCCCAAAAGAATAACCAGATTCAGTCTGGAGTGTGCAAGGCGCCATATGGCTTGCGGTCGTCCCTGTGTAAGGTCCGCTACAATAAGACCAAGGTTGCTTAGGATAAGGATTCCAAAAGCCATGGTGCGAGCAGCGAGTTCGCCTCTTTCCATTGTGATGTAAAGCCAGAAGGCTGTTGCAGAAACTGCTAAGATCAGTACGCCCTGTCCGAGGCTGCGGGTGAAGTCTTTTGGTTGGAATAGCTTTGAATAGAGCGGACGAGGAGGGCGATCCATTGAGTTTTCGTCATCTTCTTGTGACTCAAAAAGGAGTGAGCAAACGGGATCAATAATTAGCTCAAGAAGAACAATATGTACTGGCAGTAGAATCAGTGGCCACCCGAGAAACACGGGGAGTATGGATAACCCAGCAATTGGAACGTGAATGGTGATGATATAGGCTAACGCTTTTTTTATATTGGTGAAAATCATTCGACCGCGACGGATGCCAGCAACAATGGAAGTGAAGTTATCATCTAAGAGCACGACATCAGAGGCCTCACGCGCAACATCTGTTCCGCGGGCGCCCATAGCAATTCCCACATCCGCACGATTCAGGCTTGGTGCATCGTTGACACCATCCCCGGTCATCGCAACCACGTTCCCCTGATCTTTAAGAGCTTTCACAATTTTTAATTTTTGATCCGGAGCCATTCGTGAAAACACATTGCAGATCTGAACCTGATTTAAAAATTCCTCATCGCTCATCGAGCGCAATTCATTTCCTGTGATTGCTTTTTGATTTGTGCTTAATCCGGCCTTTTCCGCAATATTGAGTGCCGTTTGTGGATAGTCTCCCGTTATCATAATGACTCGAACGCCAGCTTTGTGACAGGATTGAATAGCACCCGGAACTTCTTTTCTTAGTGGGTCTTCCAGGCCCACCAATCCGACCCATTGAAATGGCAGTCCTTCAATAGATTCTGGGGTCTGATCTAACTCGACAGTGCACTGTGCGACTCCTAAAACTCGCTGTCCCAATGATGCCATTTTTTCGATTTGCTTCAATCTTGTGGATGCATCACTCTTTGGAAGCCGACAGAGTTTGATGATGGCTTCGGGTGCTCCTTTTGTAGCAAAAAGATGTTCCTTCGGACTCTGTGGATTTTGCCATACTGAAGTCACTGCCAGAAGCTGAGGAGATAAAGGGTATTCGCGAACGAGTGTCCAAGCTTCTCGTTCAGCGGGCCACTCATTTTTATCGAGGCTTTGATGAAATGCTCGATCCATTGGATCATATGGATTTTTAGGAGTGGCAAGGATTCCGTATTTTAACACCTGATTTGACACTGGATTTTTCTGAACAATGGTCATCTGATTTTTAGTCAGTGTTCCTGTCTTGTCTACGCAGAGTGTGGATATAGCGCCAAGTCGCTCAATGGCCTCGGGCCTTCGTACTAGAACTTGAACTTTTGAAAGTCTCCATGCACCAAGTGCCATAAAAACGGTAAGGACTACGGGAAATTCTTCTGGAAGAAGAGCAAGTTGGGTCGCTAAGCCCACAAGAATAGCTTCGAGCCAGCCACCACGAGTCAGCGCGAAAAGCACAGTGATAGTGATACAGACGATAACGCCCGAGTAAGCGAACAATCTTGTTAGTCCACGAATCTCTTTCGAAAGATAGAGTCGTGAAGGTTTGGACTCACTCAAGACTTTTCCTATCTTCCCCATCTCTGTTGATGAGCCTGTGAATCGAACTCGAACATAGGCCTGACCTAAAACAACCAGTGTCCCTGCAAAGACTTGGCTTCCATCCATTTTTCGAACAGTTTGTGATTCGCCCGTCAAAAGAGATTCATCGACTTTTAGGTTTGATGATTCTAAGACTTCTCCATCTGCTGGAACACGATCTCCCTCACTAAGGTGGATCAAATCATCAGGTACCAATTCAAAAGACGGAACCTTTTTTGCGATCGAGTCGCGAATGACCAGAGCACGGGGACTGGATAATTCCTTTAGTGCTTCAAGTGCTCTTTCAGATCGAATTCTTTGGTAAAGGGAAATTCCAATGACCACAAATATCGAAAGGCCAAGAACAATACCTTCCTTCACATCTCCAAGCAGAATATAAACTCCCCCTGCCACTAATAATAAAATCAACATCGGCTCTCGTAAAACATCGAGAGCTTGCGAAAAAAGACTACGTTTTTTAGATTGCGGCAGTTGGTTTTTGCCAAACTTTTGAAGGCGCTGCTCCGCCTCTTTATTGGTAAGGTGAGAAAGTGATGTTTTTATCTCGTGACTCATTGAAACTCCATGGGTTGAAGAAGTATTATGACATCTGAATTCAGGCAAGGAGGGGTTTGATGAAATGTGCGTCTTCAGCAGAAGTGGTGGAGCTGATCAAGTCCCATCAACGCGTATTTATCCATGGTGCAGCGGCAACCCCAAACAGGCTTATTGATGCAATGCTGGACCGTTCGAGGGAGCTTAAAAATGTCGAGCTCATTCACCTTCATACCGAAGGTGAGGCGAGATATGCACATCCTGAGTTTAAGGAGAGCTTTCGGATTGTGAATCTTTTTCTAGGTTCAAACCTCAGGCCCTATATTGATATGGATCGAGTGGATTATTTGCCGTGTTTTTTATCCGAGATACCTCGGCTCTTTTACTCAAAAAAACGCCCACTGGATGTGGCGATGCTTCACCTCTCTCCTCCAGATACGCACGGTTTTTGTAGCCTTGGGACCAGTGTGGATGTGGCACGCGCGGCGTTTGAAGTGGCTGATAAAGTTATCGCTCAAGTGAACATCCAAATGCCACGAGTTCATGGAGATAGCTTTATTCACATCAGTGATATTGACGCTTATGTTGAAGTAGATGAACCCCTTCCACAGCCAGGATCTCGTCCTCTTTCTTCGATTGAAATCGCAATTGGGAAAAATGTGGCTGAACTCATTGAAGATGGCAGCTGTCTTCAGATTGGTATCGGTTCAATTCCAGATGCGGTCTTATCTTCGCTTGCGGATCGAAGACATCTCGGCATCCATAGTGAAATGTGGTCCGATGGAGTTTTAAGACTGATAAAATCAGGAGCGGTGGATAATTCGCAAAAGTCCGTTCATGTGGGTAAAACTGTATCCAGCTTTATCAACGGATCTAAAGAAGTCTATGACTTTATTCATGACAACCCATCCGTGATTCAGCTGGGCGTTGATTATGTGAATAGCCCAAATGTTATCGCGAGGAACTCCAAGGTGGCGGCAATCAATTCCGCCGTGTCTGTCGATCTGACTGGTCAGGTTTGTGCGGATTCAATTGGATCGAAAATTATATCTGGTGTGGGCGGCCAGATGGACTTTATTCGAGGAGCAGCTTTGTCAGCTGGCGGTAAACCAATTGTTGCGCTATCGAGCCGGACAAAAAATGGATCATCAAAAATTGTTCCCTCTCTTCTCGCTGGCTCCGGTGTCGTCACGACGCGTGCACATGTTCGATATGTTGTGACCGAGTATGGGGTGGTTGACTTATTCGGAAAAACTCTTAGTGAAAGAGCTCGTGCATTGATTGATATTGCTTATCCAGATGATCGTGAAATTCTTGCGCGACAATGGAGAGATCTCTTTAAAAAGTGAAAGGTAGACTATGACATACAACTTCAAAGACAAAGTTTGTTTTATAACAGGTGGATCTTCTGGAATTGGTCGTGCAACAGCTTTAGCTTTCGCAAAAGAAGGCGCAAAAGTTCTGGTGGCGGATCGTGATCCAGAAAAAGGGGAAGCTGTCGTTTCAGAAATTCAAAAAATGGGCGGTGTTTCTATTTTTCAACGTTGTGATGTTTCTTCGGAAGACGAAGTCAAAGCGTCCATCGAACGTGCGATGAAGGATTTCGGAGCTATAAATTTCGCATTTAACAATGCTGGAATTGAAGGAGAGTCAGCTTCGACGGCCGATTGCACGAACGAAAACTTTGATCGGGTCATCGACATCAATTTAAAAGGTGTATGGTACTGTATGAAGCATCAGATTCCTCTAATGAAAAGTGGAGATGTGATTGTGAACTGCTCATCAATTGCTGGGGTGGTTGGGTTTGCAGGAGTTTCTGCGTATGTCGCGAGTAAACATGGTGTGATCGGACTCACAAAGGCTGCAGCAATAGAGCTTGCAGTCAGCGGAATTCGCGTGAATGCATTATGCCCCGGAGTGATCCAAACACCAATGATTGATCGCTTTACCCATAAAGATACCGCCACCCTGAAGGAGCTTGTTTCCGGTGCTCCGATGGGGCGTGCAGGTACGCCAGAAGAAATGGCCGCGACCGTCTTATGGTTGTGCTCACCAGGCGCAGGTTATGTAACCGGGCATGCCTTAGTGGCCGATGGTGGATGGGTTGCTCATTGATGAATAGTATCTATGGGTGCGATATAAAAATATAAAGTCGAAAGTCGGCAACTGGTAGCTCCTTCTCAACTCGGGAGCAGATTGGCTTATGAAATCAGAAAGATTTGTGTCTACTTGTAGCTCCATCACCTGTTATTAAACCATAGAAGAGCCTTAGGCTTCACGGCAGAGATCTTCGGGCGCACTGCATATCAGAAAAAGAAGCAGGTACCTTTTGGGCGTGAGGTTTCGAGCGATAGCTTTGAGTATCAGTTATGCCTTCAGCAAGCAGTGCCATCGACTGCAGTTGGAGGGTCTCAGAACAAAGGTGCGTTCTCCTTTAAGATTGGAGATTAAAGGAAGCTTTATGAACCTCTCATTTGAAAAAGTCGAAATGACTCAAGCTGAAGATCTGGCAGATTGGTTATCTAGTGAATCATGGCCATTTTTTATCGGACATCAACTCGAAAAAAGTGAGGTTCTTAAGCGAATCAAAGATGGAGCTTTCTTTGGTAAAGGTGAAGAAAATTTTTGGGTTAAAGACCAAAGTGGTGAGGCCGTCGGCTTTATTGAACTCTATCAGTTGGACGATCTCGCTCCCATGTTTTCGATGCGTTTAAAATCCGCCTTCCGGGGCCGGGGCTATGGGAAGATATGCCTTAACTGGCTGACCAAATATATTTTTGAGAATTTCTCAGGCAAGAGAAGAATCGAAGGACAGACACGTGAAGACAATGTGGCTATGAGAAAGGTATTTAATAAATGTGGGTATGTGAAGGAAGCTTATTTTAGGATGGCCAATCCAACCGAAGATGGAGGAAGGCTCGCTTGTGTGGGCTATGGAATTCTAAGAGAGGATTGGGAAAGCGGCAGGATAACACCTGTCGCTTGGAATTCAGATGCTTTTTTCTCAGATGATATTTTCTAATTAGCGAATCTTAGCTGCAGCTCAATCCCGATATGGCAAAGCTTCGATGCCGACAAGATCTTAGCGATTCGTTCTAGAGAAGTTTCAGTCATTTAAACTAGAGCAGAGTTTGCATTTCAAGAATGGATGTTCGCAGAGCTTTTGAAATACCCCACTGCCAGCCTCTTAGAATCCGATTTCCGGGCGGCAGGTGTCGCAAGGACGATCAAACAACTTATAAACAAATTGACATATGTAACATATGTGTTACACTGCTATTTGGGTACGTTTTTGCTTCCACTCGAACAGTTTCGAGGCGGCAGTGACAGCTTCTGATGCTTTTACTGCAGGGGTACCGACGATTGTTCTGAGAGATCCTGTTTATACCAGGTGGGAAGAAGCATTAGATGGATCGCTCCGAGTTAGGATTCAGGCGGCTATAGACAAAATTGAAACCAGTGGCATTGTCACTAATGCCAAGGATTTGGGGGGCGGACTGTACGAAAAGAAATGGAATAGCGGACTTAGGCTCTATTTCGCAATCGTTGATGATCATGGGCTGAAGACGTTTCTTTTGCTTGGGAGCGGTAAAGGGGAAGAGCAGAACAAAGCTATTCGAAAATCGAGGAGAATTTTGATGAGATACAATGTGCTCAGAGCGAGAGGTGTAAAGTGAACTCTTCTGCAGTTAAAATAAAAGAGAATAAGAAGGGTAATCAAAAGCGGCGCTTAAGTCTTAGGGAAAAATTGGGAACACCCGAATTTATTCTAGAGCAAATGGCGGATTACATTAGGGATGGTGATGTTGCTTCGATCACAGATCTTATTTCCTCTTATATTTCCAATTCATCAAAGTATAAAAGTCAGGAGCAGTTTGCAGAGGCTATCGGAACCACTCGTCAGACTCTCCATCGCATGCTTTCACATAGTGATAGCGTTTCTTTAAAGGTTTTTTTTAATGCTATCGAGAGAATCTGGGAAGATTCAAATGCAGATTAATTCCTCATCCAAACTCAAAACGGATCGATGATCCAAAGGTAGCCCGTTTCGCTTTCAAAAATCAGGTTCTTCTCGTGAAGACCTATGGAGATGAGCGGTCCATTTTTAAGCTTGATGAAAGTGCTGCGAGAATCCGTGAACATACTCTCCAATTCGTACCAAGACTCCAGACGCTTGATCAGAGTGGATTTGTACTCTTCGAATTCTTTTTGAATTCGATCGAAAATATTTGGTGCAAGGCTTTGAGATTTACGCAAAGCTTTCAAAGTGATGCCGTGAATATCATTGTAAAATCTCAAATGTTTTGTTCTAGGTCGCACTTCTTGAATCACGCGGATGTAATCGTCTTTGTGAGCAATTCGTCGAAGCGCCTTTAAGGCTTCATCGTCCCCAGTGCCATGAGAAGGATGTTCATAGTATTTGATGACAATAGATTCCTCATCTTCAGTATGCCAGCGATAAACCTTTCCATACGCTCCTTGGCCAAGAAAGCGAAGCACACCACCTTCTAGCTGAATCAATTCTTCAAGCTCACCAGGGAGTAGAAACTCCTCTCCATCAAGAGACTCTCCTAGCACGGGAGCTATCGAGTCAAGGTGCGGCTGCAATTCTTTGAGTAAAGCACTACAGGCATCGCTAGCTTTAGTTTGAGCTGCGCTAAATATAAAAACGAATATAATTAAAGATCGGAAAATCGCCGCCTCCAGGCTTTCGCTGATTATAGATATCAAATTTGGGCCCTAAACGACAGAGATGGGAAAAAGGCGTAAATATTTTGAAAAATCCCTATCTCAAATTAAAAAATTTCGTCTTGTTAAGACTTATTCGACTTAATTTCATCCAAAAGCTCTTTGCCTTGGGTTTGTGGAATGAGCTTTTCATCCGTTAAAAGGGCAGCTCGGCCCAAGAGGTGAGCTGCAATGGGAGCGGATAGCCAAAGAATCAAAATTATAAGAAGTGCTTTGATGATCTCATCCCATGATCCGGCCTCAATAACCACCGCAATTAAAATCAAAGTCAAACCCAACGTCGAAGCTTTTGATACCGCAGCCATTCTTGTTAGTGCATCTTGAAAGCGCAATGCTCCAAGTGCGGCCAGTAAAACAAATCCGACACCACCAATTAGAAATAAGGAAGCGATCACATCTTGTATCATTCCGCCCCCCTAGCTTCAGTAAAGCGAGCGAACCCAAGCGTTCCAACAAAAGAGACCACACTAAGTAAAAGACCAATATCCAACATAACGGATGTGTCTAACCATAAATAGGCAATGGCCATAAGACCGACCGCAATTGAAACAAAAAGATCAAAAATAATAATTCGACTGACAGTTCCCGGTCCGCGGCGAAGACGAACTATCGCAAATAAAAGAGCCATAAACATAATTGCGAATGAAAAAATCAAAACTGTATTTAACATCCGACCCCCAGAAGTTTCTTTTCAAAGCCTCGCTTGATGTCTTCCACGGTTTGGCTTGGATTATCCGTATGTGTGACATGAACGAAAAGATACTTTCGATCGCGGGAGACCTCGAGGCTTAGTGTTCCTGGTGTCAAGGTGATCATGGAGCTCAATAGAAAAATTCCTCGATCGGATTGAATATCGAGCGGAACTTTAATGATCGCAGGTTTTATATTTTTAGGAGATTTAAAGATCAATTGCGCCACTTGCAGATTGGCGAGAACCACTTCTTTTAGGAAAAACAAAATCAAATTCACAATGCGAAATAAAATCATTTTCCGACCTCTGCCAAAGTTCTTAAATAATTGGCCGGATCCATCAACTGAACTGCCGCAAGATCAGAAATCCAAGTTAAAGCCGATGGAAAAACCCCAAGGCTCACCGTCCAAAGAGTTAAAACTAAAATTGCGAGCGAATAGGTCCAAGGAATGGAAATCGAAGCCGATTTGGATTGAGCAGGATCAGGTTTTAGAAAGGCTTCATTCCAAATCTTAAGCATAGAAAAGATGGTAAAAAGTCCGACAAATAAACCGACTCCCAATCCCCAATAAGCTCCTGCATCGGTCGCTGAATAAAGGATAAAGAACTTAGCCCAAAAACCAGAGAAAGGTGGAAGTCCTGCTAGAGACATCGCGGAAATCGCAAACGCTCCAGCCAACCATGGGTTTGACTTTATAACGCCGCCTAAATCTTTAAGTTCATCCGTTCCACGCACTTTACTGACAGCACCAGAAATTAAAAACAGATTGGTTTTTACCACCATGTGATGAAGAAGATAAAAAATCGTAGCAGACAGAGCGGCGGTCGTTCCTACCGCAAAACCAAGAGCCATATAACCGACCTGACTCACAATATGAAATGAAAGAATCTTTCTTAGAGATTGGTGAGTGGCCGCACCATAGACTCCAAGTAGCATTGTTAAATTGGCGCTGACCAACATCACAGGTGGAACCCACTCGGCCGATAAAGGTGAGTCGGGTGAAAAAAATCGAATCAGAGCATAGATGCCAACTTTGGTGAGAAGACCTGCAAAGAGGGCCACGCTTGAGATCGGTCCAAAAGGATAGGATGCTGGAAGCCAATTAAAAAGTGGAAAAAACCCCGCTTTCATAGCGAAAGCAAATGCCAAACAAAAACCTGAAATCCACACCGCTGAGGACACATCTTCTGCACTCAACCGCATAAGATCAGCAAAATTCAATGTTCCAGTCGAGCTATAAAGAAGTGCCATTCCAAAGAGAAAAATGGAAGAGCCTAAAATATTTAGAATCAAATAGGTGATCAGACCTTGTCGGCCAGCCTTCTTAGATTTCACCTCTGCATTTTCATCAACGAAAGACCAGACAAAAAGTACGTAAGAGGAAAGAAGTAAAACTTCAAACCACACAAACAAATTAAAAAGGTCATTGGTTGAAAATGCGCCGTACACACCAGCGGCCAATGTGTTCCAGCAAACCGTATGGGCCCAATAGCGATGTTTCGCTTCAGGACTTGATAGGGAGTAAAAGTGAACAACAAAAAATAAAAGCGCGCTGATCCAAATCATCAGCGCTGAAAAAATATCGATAAAAAATGAAATTCCAAATGGAGCTGGCCAACCTCCAAGTGAGGTCTGAAGAATCTCTCCTTTGCCAGCCGTTAAGTAAACCAACCAACTTGCTAGGAGAACTTGGAGCGCACTTCCCATAACCATGAGAGCTCTGCCAAACTTCCAACTTCGAGTGAAGTAGGATGCGATCGCAAGTGCAAAAGCTAAAAGGAGTGGATACGTGGCCATTAACTCACTCCCTCTTTTTCAATTACAGAATCGCCCACGTCATGAAGGCCAGATTTTTTTAAAGAAGTACGTAGAAGTGCTGCAAGAAGTGCTGTTGTTCCAAAGCTAATCACGATCGCTGTTAAAATCAGCGCTTGTGGAACGGGATCGAGCGCAGTGATCGCAAGAGTGGTTTGATCCTCTTTAATGATCGGCTCGGGTCCGCTCAAAGGATTGGAGGCGACAAAAACTGCTAGATTTACGGCATGTCCTATCAGTGTCACTCCAATTAGAAAATCAAATAGGCGTTTTCGCAAAAGCAAATAGGTTCCACCGGCTGCAAGGACACCACAAGCTAAACTTAATACACTGATCATGGATCCTCCCGAAGAATTTCCGTGATAAAGACAATCGCAAGTCCCATCACAAGGAGATATACGCCGAGATCAAACAACTGTGGTGTACCCAGTTTTTCTAAAAGCGGAACGGAAACCCAAAGACCCTCAAATGGTTGTACTCCTGCGAGGATACTTAGCGCTCCACTGATCAGTGCACAAAACAGCCCAGCAAAAACAAAACTCAGCGGTTTGATTCGAATCAATTGCAAAGTCGCCTCTGCGCCATAACAAAACGAATAAGCGGCCAAAGTCGCACCAGCAACAAGTCCACCGATAAATCCTCCTCCAGGCAACTGATGTCCTCTCCAAAAAATCAGAAAGGATCCAATAAGCAGAATTGGAGTTAGAACTTTCATTCCGATTTGAAAAATGAGTGATGATCTCATTTCGCACGTCCTTTAGCTCCGGTAGCTACGAGCAAAAAGATTCCTAGAGTTGCAACACCAAGAACCGTGATTTCACCTAAAGTATCCAAAGCGCGGTAATCAACAAGGATGACATTTACAACGTTTCGTCCATGGGCCTCAAGCCAACTCGATTCCGCAAAAAACTCCCGAAGTCGAGAAGGCATTGTTGAAAGTGAAGCCATTCCAGTCGCTAGTGCGACACTAACTCCAGCTAAAACACTAATAACAAGACCTGGAATTTTGATCTCTAAGGATTGTGGCTTAAGTGGACCAACACCTTTTAAAGCATAAAGAAGTACAAGGACGCTCAATGTCTCCACAGAAAACTGAGTCATCGCCAGATCAGGAGCTCCAGCAAGCGCTAAGGTCACCGCAAAAAGATATCCAACGAGCCCCAGAAAGAGAACAGAGTGGATGGGCTTTTCTGTTCGAAGGACAAAGAAAGTCGCCGCGATCTTTCCAAGACAGAGCCATATAAATACGTCGTTCCATGGAATTTCACTTGGCCACGGGATATTTCCAACTAGATCCAACCCGAATGCCAGTGATAAAACTCCGCCTGCAAAAACACTCATCACAATTAAAACGTGCTGAGTGACAGAAGGGGGCTGAACGAGTCCACGAATGATTTTAGCAAAATCCAAATGGGCGTACCAAGCTTGGTCAAAGATATCCGCACCAGGAACCCAAGGTCCGCGATTCAATTTATAGGTCAGCTCAGGTGTCCAACGTCTTAATAAAGCATAGGCAATGAGCGCTGCTAGAACAGCCATTGCTAAATTAAAGAAGGCCCAATCCGTACCCGTGACAATGCCCACCGGTACGGCCACCCACGAAAACAATCCTAGAATCAAGGGCGGAAACCACATGAGTAAAAGACTTCCTTTTTTATTTTTCGGTTCCGAAGAAGGACTTCCAAGAAACGGTCGAACCGCAACAAGAAGTCCGGCTTTACCAAGAATCAAAAATCCCAAAGTCAAAGCCAGCTTCCATTCTATGGGAAGATGCATGAGGCTTTTTGCATGATAGGCTAGTGTGCCTGGTAATCCGAGGCTTGCTCCTGCGAGTATCAGGCCCACAGTAAAGACCAAGGGGTGATGCTTTCGCAGTCCGCTCATTCGATCAATTCGTCGAGTGCCTGCGAGCTTTTCAACCACGCCACTGAATAAGAAGAGTCCGGCTTTGTAGGCCGCGTGTGATAATACCAATGCCGATAATGCCAGTGAAAAATCATGGTTCGGCCAGGCAATCATTGCGGCCATCAATCCGAGATGTGCAACGGTCGTTCCAGCAAGTACACCTTTTAAGTCCAGCTGAAGCAGTGAGAAAAACGTTCCCCATGCAAACGTAATCATTCCCAAAACAAATACGATGGCTGCTACGCCTTCAATCGTGTTTAGAATCGGCCAGACTCGATAAAGCAAATAAATGCCCGCCTTCACCATAGTGGCTGAGTGAAGATAAGCACTTGCCGGTGTTGGGGCTGTCATCGCTCCCGGAAGCCAGAAATGAAAGGGGAATTGAGCCGACTTAGTGAGAGCACCTAGAATAATTAATCCCGCGATCCAGGCACCAGCCGGGTGTGAAGATAAATCAACATTTAATGCAGACGAAAATGTCCAGGCTCCTGTTGTCGAACCAAGCAAAAGAATTCCACCCAGAAGACAAAGGCCACCAATCCCGGTGATTAATAAACTATGCTGGCCCCCACGCCGTGCCTCAGCTGTTTCACCGTTAAAAGTGATTAAGAAATAGGACAAAACACTGGTCAATTCCCACGCGATGTAAAACAGAATAAGGTGATTAAAAACCACCACACCTGTCATTGCTGCAGCAAACGGCAACAAGACGACGATAAACTTAAACCTTGACGCTGTGTCTTTAAAGTAACCCCAGGCATGCGCTAGAACCAAGCAGCCAATGCCAAGAATCAAAGCAACAAAAAGCTGACTCCAAGAATCCCACTGAAAGAAATCGCTCGAAAACTGAAGTGAAAGAAAAGAAGACCCTGAGGGTAGCAGTTGAGTCAATGAAGATGAATTCACACCCTCTTCATTTTCAAACAGACCCTATAACTGTCAATTGGATTCGCATACGACTCCATGCTTCCGAGGAGAACTGTACTACTATTTACTGAATGTGTTATGACTGCTCGTTCTGCGATTGAGAAATAGCACTCTCGTTTATACGATTTAGTTTAATTTTAGAATTCTCATTGAATTGTATTATATGGCATGCAACATTTAACATCAGACGCCAAGGAGGAGCCGATGCAGATGGATGAAATTCGCGAAACCTTAGAGCCGAAAAAAAGGTCCACCAAATTTTTAGACGAATTCTCAGAAGAAATTTTCAATGACACTTATCGTTTCGGTAATGAAAAAGATGTTAATGATCGTCACCTGGCCGTGGCAAAGGATCTCGCGTCGGTTGAAAAACCCAGTGAGCGCAATTACTGGACAGAGAAGTTTTTGGATCTGCTTGAAAACTTTCGTTTTGTTCCAGGTGGCCGCATCACCTCCAATGCGGGAACCGGGCTATCCGGAACCACATATATCAACTGTTTTGTGAGTGGCTTTCGCGGTACCCATCAAGACTCCATGGATAGTATTTTGGACGAACTTCGAAGACAGGCCAAAATTTTAAAATCAGAAGGTGGCTATGGGTTTTGTGCAGACGTCATGAGACCGCGCGGTGCCGTTATTGAAGGAATTGGTGGGACTTCTCCTGGAGCCGTTAAACTTCTTGAAATGTGGGATACTCAAAGTGCGGTCATCACCTCAGGAAGTGGAATTGAAAACACCAGTAAACGGGGAAAGAAAAAAATCCGCAAAGGCGCTCAGATGGTGACCATGTCGGTTTTCCATCCCGATATTGTGGAGTTTATCACGGCGAAGCAGACTCCAGGGCGTTTAACTAAGTTTAACATGTCCGTTTTGGTTTCCGATGAGTTTATGGAAGCGGTTAAAAAGAATCTTTCATGGTCTTTGGAGTTTCCTGATTATGAATCTGTCAAAGAAGAGTACGCTCAGTTTTGGGATGGCAATTTAGACGCATGGAAAGAGCGGGGCCTGCCAACTAAAGTTTATAAAACGTATGAAAATGCCGGGGAGTTATGGGACCTTATCATGACTTCGACTTACAATCGAAACGAGCCCGGGATATTGTTTGTGGATACAATCAATCGTTTAAACAATCTCTATTATGTGGAGCACATCAACGCAACAAACCCTTGTGGTGAACAGGTGTTGCCTGTTGGGGGATGTTGTCTTTTGGGCTCGATCAATCTCACTCAGTTTGTGAATGCTGAAAAGCAAGATTGGGATTATGAATCTTTAAAGAAAATCATTCCAATCGCCGTTCGGTTTATGGACAATGTGAACGACAAAACATTGGTTCCGCTTCCTGAACAGGAAGAGAATATGCGAGACAAGCGTCGTATTGGACTTGGTGTATTGGGCTATGGCTCGGCACTGATGATGATGAAGCTTCGGTATGGCTCGGATGTGGCTTTGAAGCGAACCGAAGAGTTGGCTTCCTTTATTATGAATGAAGCTTATAAAGCGTCTGCACTTTTAGCTAAAGAAAAAGGGGCCTTTCCTCTTTTCGATAAAGAGAAATATCTCAACGGTCATTTTGTTCGGAAGTTAAATCCAGAAACTCGCCAGATGATTTCTGAG
>CAZWVK010000021.1:0-28379 GCA_964636785.1 uncultured Pseudobdellovibrionaceae bacterium
CTTGCGCCGTGCGTTTAAGTCCATGGGTAAGCCATGTTCCTATTTCCTCATTTATTAAAGATAAAGAAAATATGAGAAGATTTTTCTCATCGTTCAGCATATTTCTAAAATAATAAAGACTCTTGTTTTCATATTTAATGCAAAGAAAATTTATGAACACTTCGAGCTTTTCCTTTGCCGAGCTAGCTTCATTACGAAGGTCGAGAACGAGTTTAACAGCCGGGCAGGAATTTTTCTTTAAAAAAAGATTATAAATGTCGAAAAGAATACGTTCAGAAAAATCTTCCTTGAAAAGAAGCTTCAGCGCTTCCTTAAATTCATCAGGAAAGTCATGTTCAATCTGGGTAGATAGATCTCTTTCCTTCTTACTCCAATTGGTTTGAAAGTCGAACGATTGACACCTAAATTTCCTTAATTTTGAAAAAAAATCCTTATCTGAATAATTAGAAAGAAACTCCAGTTGATAATTGATGATCTTCGAATTTTTCTTCAAATTTATTGCAGAATCTATCCGATATTCGGTAATAATTTCTTTAATCAGCTCACAAATTTCATCATCTACACTTGAAAACTCATCTCGTGTTCGTTTCCAGAACAGTATTTTAAGAACCAGATTCAAAATTATTTTATCCGGATAGATCAACATTAAAGATTGAATGCAGCGAATTCCAGTCTCAAGCTGATTGGGAGACCCGCTGAATCTCGGTTTATCTAATTCGAACTGTAAATTAAGCCAAGAAAAATCATTTAATCTTTCTGCGAACTCGACCCCATCTTGAATCAGTTTTGCGAACTCAATCCCGTGATGCGCTCCCCTTATTGCCCACTTTCCATTCAATCGGTCTTTACCAACTGATTTCCAGATCTTTAACCGCTCCTCCGTTCGAGCGTCACCAACTCCTTTTACCCGATTTAATTCAAGCTTTGCGGCTTCCCTGAAAGCACCACGCCAAGCCTCAATCTCGGTTGCATTGAATCTCGTTTCAGAAGCAAGTTCATCGATAACAACGTAATTCTTAGCTATGTTTGTAGCCACATCACCGTTCGGAGAGTCAAAGCTCTCTCCATGAGACAAAAGAACCTTTTTTGAATAGAGCTTTACTCCACCATATCCGTATACAAGGTCGTTTACTGGGTTTTTAGCTCTCCAAACGTAAACTGAGTCCTCATCCAATTTCTCAAATGGCGCTACAAATCGAAATTCCGGCAAAACATAATTATCTCCATCAACTATGAAAACAAAGTCGCTCTCACTCAGACGTGCAGCTTCCAAATGAGCACTTAAAATTCCATCGATTCCATGAACACGCTTTGGATTTGGCACCAATGTTTTCAAATGATTCCAGTTCTCTTCCGCGTTGGACTCCATGTAAGAAATAAAGACGACGTCAAACACTGAGCAAATATCCTTCTCGATGAGGATTTTTGAGTTGGAATTTTTCAACTTTTGATTTCTGGGGAGAATGGAGCGGAATTTCTAGACCGGTCGCTTCTCTGATTATCTGTCCTAAATTTTCAATCTCAGAAACAAGCTTAGCCGTGTCCCAGGAGTAATTGGTTACTCTGCAAGTGAGATCGGAACCACTATATTTCGGTGCGATTTCTGATCGCCAATACTCGTCGAACCAGGCGTAATCGTGCAAGTACTCTACACTTCTTGTTCTTTCTAATATCAGTTTAAAGAGTCCAAGCCGTGCGCCAAGAATAGCCCAAAGACCGTTTGGAACATCAGCTCCAACACTCATCCATATCATCAGACGAAATAAATTATTTCTAGGTATAGATTCAGTTAGACCGCATAAAAAAAGATCACCAGTTGGTACTTCGCCTCTAATCAGTGCCATTTTGATTCCCTCTCTAAACCCAGAGCGAAATGCCTGGAAGGGAGTCAAATTGATATGGGTCACTGAAAGACGGTTTGGAAGCTGAAAATAAGGAATTTCAAAACAAAAATCAGAAATACTTTTAACGGATTTAGAAGCTTCATGAGTATTCATATTCAAGATCACCTCACGCTTCCAAGACTTCACTCCCCCATTTCCATATTCTAAGCCATTGATAGAATTCACGGCTGACCAAGAAATCACATGATCTTTAAAGCAATGGAAGAGGCTGATCCGTTCGCTGAAGAACTGGGGCAAGAGAGTGTTATCGCCATCTATCACCAAAAGCCGACTGCTTTTACACTCTTCAGCACAGGTCTTATGAGCACGGTCAAAGCCTTTCACTCCATCTACTCTTTTTGCCGATGGAATCAGTTCCCTTATCTGATTCCATCTCTCTTCCTTAAATGGTTCATCATAGGTGAGATAAAAGATCTCCATATCTTTAATCGCAAGTTTCATTGATAAGGCATTTATTACCTTTCTTATCAACGCGATCTCCAAATTCTCGGCTATAAGCTTTGAGCCAAAGTTTTGCCTAGATCTGCTGGGCTTCGTGCAATCGAGCACCCCGCACTTTGTAGGGCTTCAAACTTAGCTTCCGCCGTACCTTTTCCTCCACTGATAATGGCACCTGCATGTCCCATTCTTTTGCCTTTAGGGGCTGTTGCTCCAGCGATAAAACAAGTGACCGGCTTTTTGAATTCTCTTTTAATGTATTCCGCGGCTTCTTCTTCTGCACTTCCACCAATTTCACCGATCATGATTACCGCATCGGTATTTGGATCTTTATTATACATCTCCAAAACATCGATAAAATTAGTCCCGTTAACTGGATCACCACCGATTCCGACACAAGTGCTTTGCCCAAGACCCATTTGCGTCAGCTGAAAAACAGCTTCATAAGTCAATGTCCCCGAACGAGATAGAACCCCAATCCGACCTGGTTTATGAATGTGCCCTGGCATAATTCCAATTTTGCATTCTCCGGGTGTGATGACGCCTGGACAATTTGGACCAATGAGTCTGGTATTTTTCCCTTCCATAAATCTCTTCACTTGAATCATATCCATCACTGGAATTCCCTCGGTAATACAAACCACGAGTGGAATCTCAGCATCAACAGCTTCCATAATTGCATCCGCGGCAAATGGAGGTGGTACATAGATCACCGAAGCATTAGCTCCCGTTTTTTCTACAGCGTCTTTCACTGTATCAAATACTGGAAGATCTAGGTGTTTAGTGCCACCTTTACCTGGAGTCACGCCTCCTACCATTTTTGTTCCATATGCAATGGCTTGCTCAGAGTGAAAAGTTCCTTGAGAACCAGTGAATCCTTGGCAAATAACTTTGGTATTTTTATCAACAATAATAGACATAGCGTTACCCCTTAACTGCTTTCACGATGGCTTGAGCTGCTGAAGAAAGATCATCGGCCGGAATGATATTTAGACCACTTTCGCTCAGAATTTTTTTGCCAAGTTCGACATTTGTTCCCTGCAAACGAACGACAAGTGGAACTTTCAATCCCAATTCTTTCGTCGCTGCAATAACACCTTCTGCAATAATATCGCACTTCATAATCCCACCAAAAATATTCACTAGGATTCCTTGAACATTAGGATCTCGAAGAATCAATTTGAAGGCGGCTGTGACTTTTTCTTTATTCGCTCCACCACCAACATCCAAAAAGTTGGCCGGTGATCCACCATGAAGCTTGATAATATCCATTGTGGCCATAGCGAGACCAGCACCATTCACAAGGCATCCGATATTGCCGTCTAATTTGATGAAAGCAAGATCGTAGCGGCTGGCTTCCACTTCTGCTGGATCTTCCTCGGTGATGTCACGATATTCAACGATATCCGGATGACGAAACAAGGCATTGCTATCGAAGTTCAGTTTTCCATCTAGTGGGATAACATCGCCTTCTGCGGTTTCAACCAGAGGATTGATCTCGGCAAGTGCACAGTCCGTTTTCACGAAAGTTTCATAGAGCTTGAGAAAAGTTTTAACAGCTTTGGAAACGACTTTGTCTTCCATTCCAATTGCAAAAGCAAGTTGGCGAGCTTGAAAAGCCTGCATTCCAATTGCAGGATCGATAACAACCTTATGAATCAGTTCCGGAGTCTTTTCTGCGACTTCCTCGATATCCATTCCACCTTCGCGGCTGGCCATCATCGTTACGCGAGAATGCTCTCGATCAACAAGAGCTGCAACATAGTACTCATGTTTAATATTACATCCCTCTTCGATATAAACTTTGTGAACTTGTTTTCCTTCCGGTCCGGTTTGTGGAGTGACTAAGGTCATCCCAAGCATGCTCTTAGTCAGTGAGCTGACGTCATCGAGACTTTTTGCGACTTTAACACCACCGCCTTTTCCACGGCCGCCGGCATGAATTTGAGCTTTTACAACCCAAACCGATCCACCAATGTCTTTTGCTGCAGCAAGGGCCTGCTCTGGTGACTCAACCACTCTTCCTTTTAAGGTCGGCACCCCGAATTTACGAAAAATCTCTTTGGCCTGATACTCATGAATATTCATTTAAAAAATTTCCTTTCTTTTTCCTGGCGGCTACAGGTTCAATTTGTTCAACGCTTCAACCAACTCTGTCACTGCTGAAATAGAGTGATTGAGTCCTGCACGCTCTTTATCATTCAGTTTGATCTCAACAACGGATTCCATTCCCTTTCCACCCAGTTTGCAAAGCACACCGATAAAAAGATCCTTCACTCCATACTCACCTTGCAAATAAACAGCGCATGGTAAAATTCGTTTTTGATCCTTTAGAATGCTTTCAGCCATTTGAACAGCGCTTGCCGCTGGAGCGTAATAAGCTGATCCTGTTTTTAAAAGCCCAACAATCTCTGCGCCGCCCTTTCGTGTGCGATCAACAAGGGCCTCAATTCTATCTTCAGATAACATCTCTGTTAATGGAACACCTCCAATGGAGCAGTGTCTTGGCATTGGGACCATGGTGTCACCATGCCCACCAAGTACAAAGGCCTGAACGTCTTTTACACTGACATTGCATTCTTCCGCGATAAAACTTCTAAATCGTGCTCCATCCAAAACTCCGGCCATTCCGATCACGCGCTCTCTTGGAAAACCGAGCTCCTTGATCGCAACGTAGGCCATCGCATCCAGCGGATTGCTCACGACAATAACGACGGCGTTGGGTGAGTATTCTTTAACTCCGCGACAAACATCCTTCATGATTTTAGCATTGGTGGCCAAGAGATCATCTCTGCTCATTCCAGGTTTTCGAGGCAGACCTGCTGTGATGATGACCACATCCGATCCGGCAGTATCTTTATAATCGCTTGTCCCTGTGACTCTTGAATCGAAGCCTTCAACCGGTGATGCTTCAAATAAATCTAATGCTTTCCCTTTCGCTGACCCCTCATTGATATCAACCAGAACGATATCGCCCAACTCTTTGCTCGCAGCCCAATGAGCACATGTGGAACCAACAAATCCTGCGCCAATCACCGACAATTTTTTTCTTCGATGCTCCATGAATTTCACCTTTCCTTGAATAGAACCTGTTCAGAATTTTTCTATCATAGGGAGCAATGCCCTCGGGGGCAACGAGTTCCATTCTCTTGCCTACGTGCTCAACCCATGTAAGATCATGAAATGGACTTTTGCGCTGTGACATCTCCTGTCATCGAATGCCATGGAGTATCTCTGGAGTTTGGCCCGTCGGTCATTCTGAAAGATATACATTTCGAAATGGTGAGAGGTCAGTGCTTGGTTCTTGTCGGGCCAAGTGGGATGGGAAAGACCAGCCTCTTGAAGATGGTGGCCGGATTGATTGAGCCGACCTCTGGCACCATAAAAACTGAAGGCTCGATTGGAATGCTCTTTCAGAAAAATGCCCTCTTCGACTCTCTGACGGCCATCGAAAACATTCTCTTTCCACTTCGGGAAGCCAGCTCCAATACAGAAGAGGATGGGTCAAAGATCGCTATGGATCTTTTGCGCGCTGTTGAGCTTGAGCATGCCAAAAATCTTTTCCCCCATGAGCTGAGTGGAGGCATGCAAAAGCGTCTTGGGATTGCTCGAGCACTCGCACTCAAGCCAGAAATCATTTTGTATGATGACCCAACGGCCGGTCTAGATCCTATCACCAGTCGGATGATCGCTGGACTTCTCAAAAACTTAAGCCGGTCCGAAGGGGTAACAACCATAGTTGTTACCAATGATATGATGCGAGCATTTCAATTGGCGGATCGGATAGGCTTCGTCTGGAATCAGTCCTTGCAGATCATTGGGGATGTTGAAGAAGCAAAACAATCCAAAAAGGAGCCATTCCACTCATTTTTAAGGGGTCTTCCGCTTGTTGGAATTTAGAAATGTCATAAAAAAATTCGGCGAGCGTGTTGTTCTAAACGATATTTCATTTAGGACGAACGAAGGCGAAATATTGTTTATTCTGGGAACTTCGGGCACAGGTAAATCCGTTCTACTCAAACTTATTGTTGGACTCCTGGAAGTAACCTCAGGTGAGATTCATTTGGACAATCAACTCATTTCAAATTTGAGTGAAGATGAGTTCTTTCAGGTGCGAAAAAATTGCGGGATGGTCTTTCAGCACCCCGCCCTTTTTGATTCACTTTCTGTTTTTGAAAATGTCAGTTATGGCATTCGTCCGAAGATTTCCGGCCTTTCTCATAATGAAGTGCATTCGAGGGTTTTTGAAACCCTACAAGTCGTGGAGCTTGGCGAAGATATTCTGAACTTAAAGCCAGCCCGTCTATCCTATGGGATGCAAAAACGAGTCAGCCTAGCGCGAACTTTGGCTTTAAGGCCTCGAGTTTTACTTTTTGATGAACCCACCACGGGTCTTGATCCGGTGACGACTCAATCTGTAAATAAACTGATTGAGCACAGCTCTTCTGAGCTCAACTGCACCTCTTTGGTTGTAAGCCACGATATGGAAAGCGCTTTAAAACTTGCTGATCGGATTTTGGTTTTAGACAAAGGCCAGATTGTTGAGTTCACGACTCCAGACCAGATCCATAAAAGTTCTGTCCCATTGGTTCAGGATTTTCTCTCTGAGGTGATGAGTGAGGGTCTTTCCCTATGAACAGGATCTTCATTTCTCCTATTGAAGAGTTAGGTTCCGCAGTTCTCTTTTTCATGAAGATTTTGAAACTGTGCTTCAGTGGACAGGTCTCATTGCAAGATGTCTTCGATCAAATCTGGAAAGTCTTTATAGAAAGTCTCCCAACGACTCTTCTTGCGGGATTTTTCGTTGGAGCGATCATGACCATTCAATTCACACTACAGATTGCTCCGTTTGGCGCCCTTGGATATTTGGGTGGGCTTGCCACAAGTGGAACTATTCGCGAGGTTGGTCCCCTCCTCATTGCATTTTTACTGAGTGGAAAGATTGGGGCATTCACTGCGGCTGAATTAGGAAGCATGAAGGTGACGGAACAAATTGATGCTATTCGATGTCTTGGCTCCAATCCGCTTACCGAAGTCATTGTACCTCGATTTATCGGCATCGTTGTCGCAAGCCTATTTCTTTTAGTCTTTGGATTATTCCTTTCGGTCAGCGGCGGATTGATTGTTGGTTTTTTCTTTTCAGGAATCAATTTTTACGAATATTTGCGTCATATTCCGACTATTGTAACCGGATTCTCATTCTTCACGGGATTCATCAAATGCTTGAGCTTTTCGATCGTCATTGCCGGAGTTTGTACCTACCTTGGCTATAACACGACCGGGGGAGCTCGTGGCGTTGGTCTCGCTGTAATTAAAACCTCTGTGCTCTCGATGGTCAGCATTGTTGTGATGGACTGGCTTACAAGTTTCTTGCTGGACTCTTTGCTTCGGGCGGCCGGGGTGCTATGAAGATTTTTAATCATATCTTTTTAACACTAAAGGCATTCTCGAGACTTCCCCACACAAGAGAGCTTCTAAGGCACCTAGAGTTTGTCGCCTGGAGGAGCCTTCCGGTTATTCTTTTTTGTGTGGCCTTCGCCGCGATGGTTACAATTCTTGAGTCTGCATTTCACATGCGAATTCTGATTCAAAATGATTCATTGGTTCCTGGATTTGCAGCTCTCCTTATTTTAAGAGAACTCGGAGCAGTCATAACATGTTTGCTTCTAGCCTCGAGAGTTGGCGCTGGCTACGCTGCCGAGATCGCGACTATGAAAGTGACGGAACAAATAGATGCACTGAAATTACTTGGGATTGATAAGTATTGGTTTCTCGTCGCACCAAGAACCATAGCTTGCGCCATCAGCGGAGCGATTTTAACCACCCTTGCCAACTTTGCTTGTCTCTATGCGGCCTTTATTGTTTCTCAAGTCCAATTGGGACATTCCGCTTCGTCCTTTATGGCTGGTGTGAGAGCATTTGTGGATTACCAAGACCTTTATTTTGCAGCCATTAAGGGCATGTGCTTTGGTGGCGTCATTCCTGTTATCTCCTCATACTTTGGATTTCACAGTGCAGAAGGTGCTGAGGGCGTTGGCAATGCGACCACAAAAAGCGTAGTTGCCTCTTCGGTAACTATAATTATCATAGACTTTATACTGACATGGGCATTTTCCCATTTTTATTAATAACCCGGGGAGGATGGGTGAGTTCACAATTTAAGATTGGCCTTTTGTTTATTGCCACTTTGATTGGAGTGATCGGATTTGGATACCTCCTAGGAGCCTTTCAACCTTTTCTGAATCAGAACCAACTGACCATCGCATACAACTTTGCAGGTGGACTCGAGGTCGGCTCTAAAGTTCGAGTCATGGGGATTCCAGTTGGATCTGTCAAAAAAATACGTTTCGCACCCGATTTCAAACTGCCAAGTGGCGAGGAAGCAAAACTGCTTGTTGAAGTTTCAATCGATCGAGAAGCATGGGAAACCATCCGCGCAGACAGTGAGTTTTTTATCAATCTTGCCGGTGTCATTGGTGAAAAATATCTGGAGATTAGCCCAGGCACAATGGATGCTCCATCTCTTGAAAATGGCCAGATCGTTAGAGGTGAAGATCCACCACGAATTGATCAATTGATCAGCCAGAGTTATGGGCTTGCGGGAAAGGCCCTTGAGTTTTTCAATAAAAACGAAGGCTCAGTGATCGAGACCATCGAAACTATGAATAAGCTGGTTGTGAATTTAAATTCGCTGATGAAGCAGGTGGATAAAACCACAAAAAACCAAGATATTCAGGGTCTCATTCGTGACATGAGAACATTGGCAGGAAATCTTGCTTACTTTTCGGATCAGCTTCGCTCACCAGAAGGTGAAAAAACTGTGAAACTCATAAACACTCTAATTCGACGGCTTGAAACACTAGATGCGCAGGCCATTCGCAAGTTCCTCCAAGAAGAGGGAATCAAAGCCAAATTGTTCTGATAAAAAAAACCCCTGGGTTCCCCCAGGGGTTTTAATCTTCAGCTGTGTCTCAAAGAACACAACCTGAAAACTACTTCTTGCGACGAGTAGTCTTCTTAGCTGCAGTTTTCTTAGAAGCTTTTTTAGAAGCCTTCTTGCGAGTGGTCTTCTTAGCTGCAGTTTTTTTAGAAGCCTTCTTACGAGTAGTCTTCTTCGCTGCAGTAGCTTTCTTGCTAGCTTTTCTTTTCTTCGCCATGTTGTCTCCTCCTAGGATGGGTTAGCAAAGTTGTTTTTCGTTGTTGCCTACGTGTTCAGTTTATCGAGGTGACTACCTTCGTCAATAAAAAATTTTTAGCTTGGCCTACTTTTTTCTTGCATTCAGCTTTTATGATTCTTTCTTCGTTTCTTTTATCGATCATCCAGTTCGTTTTCACCACTTGGTTCGTAATTCGGACAACTCGGAAATATTCTTCAATTTTTCTTTCATCAAAATCATCACTGACAAAAAATGGCACTGCCTTTTTATGCCTGACTTTAATATTCAGCCACTCATTTGAAGCGTCATCGTTTCTGTTTTTTCTTCCAAGCGCAGTCGCCTTTGTTCTTTTTCTCATTCTCCCAATTGCTTTCACTCGCGCACTCAAAATCCGCTCCAGCAAAGGATTTCAGAGCTTTGTAGAAGGTGTTGTTTTAGATATGAAGTGCGGAAAATCGCTGCTGTCCGCAAGTCGATCGAGCCTCTCTAAACTTCCCCAACCGTTTGCGGATTTTGTTTCTCAAAAGTTATTTGATCCGCGAAAGAGTCCGTCTTTGTATTTAGATTTTCTATCCATTGAAACCGAAAAATATGTTTTGGATTTCCAAAAAATTGCATTTCATAATGCTCGTCAGCTTGATCAACTCACCCACTTACAAAAACAAATGCGTTTAGATGCTCTGCTCCGACATAGGTCGAGCCAAGCACTGCTACAAACAAACATTCAGTGTGTCTTTTTAGTACTGATTTATATTTGCGTGGTCATTTACGGGTTAAAAACCTATCCAACACACACATTTAAACCATTTTTTATCGCTTCTTTTGTGCTTTTGGCATTGGGATTGCTCATCTTGCTTCATGTTTCGCGAAAAAGGAGATGGAAAACATGAGCCCAACTTGGACATCCGTACATCGGATCAAATATAAAATGGTGTCCGGACATTCTGTTCGTAGCGCTGTTCTCGAGGCAACTAAAGATCTCCAGAGCGACTTCGAGAGTTATTTGTTCAGATGGGCCCAACGCTTCCCCCAGGATTTTGAAGAGCAGATCGAACTTACCGACTATCAATCAAGTTTGAAAAATCTCCTCTCCGATGGCATGCGGGGAAAGCCGATTTATGAATCTCTCTGCCAACTCGAAGAAGATATTCGTGAATCACTGATTGCAGAGATAGATGAACACGTTCAAAAACTTCCATTTTTAGGTCTTATTCCAATGCTCTTCTTCATTGGGCCCGCACTTTTCTCTATACTTGTCGGCCCACTTTTATACTCATTGATCAAGGAACTCTCCCAATGAAGTTTCTACTATTACTAGTATCCTTCTCCTTTGGAGCTAAATTTGAACCGACCACCGTTGCTCGCGAGCTTCAATCCGCTACACTTCAAGCCATGGTCAAAGCAAAGAACTCAAACGATATTTTGTCATTGAATTTGCAAATTAAAAGTCAGGGAAATCTGATGCGTGTCTGTCAGATCGAAATGAAAGAAGACTTAAATCCTCAAAATTGCTTTAAAATTGTTGAACTCTGGGAAAGAACATTTGGCCGATCATCACCAATGAGATCAGATCTTGAGCGCACGAAGTCGGTCATTTTGGATAAAGAAGCCATCAAAGCCTATATTCAAGAAAGGCGGCTCGCTAAAAGTGGTACGAAGAATGAATAAGATGAGCCTATGCCTATTGTTGCATCAAAACGAACTTACTTTGAAATTATCCAGATGGCGGGTGAAGGCTTAAATAGCTGTGTTTATAAGGCCTTACGTAAAGACGCCTCGGAATTGTTTTGTCAAACTGTTGCGCTGAAAATTCTAAAATCCAGAGACAATGTCTCATCCTGGAGACAAGAGCTCGAGTCTCTCTTCCAGGTCACCTCACCCTTTTGTGTGAAAGTCTTTGATTTTGAATGGATTAATGATCAACCTGCACTCGTTCTCGAATGGCTTGATGGTCTCACACTTTCTCAGCTTTTTGAGTCTTCTGAGTTGACGTCAGATCTATCGATTGAAGTTTTGCTTCAGATTCAAGAGGGCTTGATCGATCTTCATATGGCTGGACTTTGTCATGGAGATCTCCATATGGAAAATGTTTTTGTAACGACCTCGGGACAGATCAAGCTACTGGATTTTGGTTTTGCAAATATCTCACGTATTCAGAGTCAGGGCTCACCGAGCTTAAGAGCTCCTGAATTAGATTCTGGATCGGAACCATCCTTTTGGACGGACCTATACGCTTTGGGAAGAATTGCGGAAAGTTTAAATATTCCTGCAGAAGGTCTTCTTGAGATCAACCCTGAAAGTCGCGATCTCCTAAGGGGTGCACGAAATCCGAATTCTGCTTCACAGCTAGCCGAACATGTTGCAAAAGCCCTTAACCGACGACGGCTTATTGCAGATCAAAAAACGATTCGAGTTAAAAACGAATCTCCAATGAGAACTCCGTGGCATCACTACTCTTATATAATACTTCTTTCACTGTTTTTCCTTATTCAACCAGCATCTTCCATGCTCATTCATCCACCACCTTTTTGTAAGGTCGAGTTCCGAGCCAAAAAATGGCTTTCAATACAGTCTGAGAGTTTAAGTGAGCATTTTGCTCCTTATGACCACTTAAGTGAGAGCTGTAGACCTTTAAAGTTTTATTGGAAGAGCGCAGACTCCGGTGGCGAAATGGAAATTTCATTCGGATCCCAAAAAGTCATTAAACTCAGCGATGAAGACTTTAGATGATTGACTGTTCACCCTAGGCTCTCCTATTGATAAGTCTTCCCCATTCAAAGGAGACTTAAAATGACTTGGAATAAAAATGAATTTGGGTTTGAAACTAGAGCCATTCACGCCGGACAGTCTCCTGATAAGACCACGGGTGCAATTATGACCCCGGTTTACCTCACTTCAACATTTGTTCAAACTTCTCCTGGCCTTCACACAGGCTATGAATATTCGCGAACCGCAAACCCAACACGCAAAGCCTATGAGGACTGCATCGCGAATTTAGAAGGCGGAAAATTTGGGTTTGCAACCGCATCTGGATGTGCAGCAACTTTAGTTGTCCTTCATATGCTTAAAGCAGGAGATCATGTCGTTGCTAGTGACGATCTTTACGGCGGAACATTTCGACTTTTCGATAAGGTTTTAAGGAACAATGGAATTGAATTTACATTTGTTGACTTGGCCAATCCTGATAATCTTGAAAAATCGATTCAGAAGAACACCAAAATGATTTGGATCGAGACGCCGACAAATCCAATGCTCAAATTAATTGATATCAAGGCGATCACCTCTCAAGTGAAAGATCGTGAGATCCTAGTGGCCGTAGATAACACCTTTATGAGTCCTTACTTTCAGAGACCGTTGGAATTAGGAGCAGATATTGTGGTTCACTCCACAACAAAGTACATCAACGGGCATTCTGATATTGTTGGCGGAATTATTGTTGTTGATCGCCAAGAGCTTGCAGACCGTTTGTTTTTCCTAAGCAATTCTATGGGGCCGGTCGCCTCTACCTTTGATTCATTCATGTGCTTACGAAGCCTTAAAACACTTCCGCTACGAATGAAGGCTCACCAGGAAAATGCCATCAAGGTCGCTGAATTTTTAGAGGCGCATTCAAAAGTAAAAAAGGTGATCTATCCTGGACTTGAGAGTCATCCCCAACACGATCTTGCAAAGAAACAAATGAAGGGCTTTGGCGGAATGATTACCTTTTACCTTTCTGGTGGTCTCACTCAAGCGCGAAACTTTTTAGAGAACGTGAAGGTTTTTGCATTGGCTGAAAGCTTAGGCGGAGTAGAGTCCCTTGTTGAACATCCTGCAATAATGACCCACGCAAGTGTCCCAGCCGATATCCGAAAATCACTAGGAATTGATGATTCCTTAGTGCGATTGAGTGTGGGTGTTGAAACCATTGATGACCTATTAAAGGATCTGGATTCCGCACTTGCGAAAAGTTGAAGCTTCGCGTTGTGAAATGAGCCATTGACTGAATAAGTCCAGCTCATTACTTTTCAGGATCTTGCTTATAGCATTTCCCAGTGGCTCGGTAGCTCAGTCGGTAGAGCAGAGGACTGAAAATCCTTGTGTCGGCGGTTCAATTCCGTCCCGAGCCACCATTTCCGTTTTCTCAAGATCTTCTTCATTTTTGCCTAGTTGAGTGCTTCGAAATGAACTCATTGCCCAACCGAGCCACCACTCTTCTTATCAATTGAAAATGTAATGAAAACATCATTTCTGAAAACCAAAGTGATTTCAACTGCTTGTAGGTGAAAACCTATTGAAAATAGATTTATTTATGAATTTCCATTTATACGCCGTAAATTGGAAATATGTTTGTGTGTGTTTGTAAGGCAATAAAATCTCAAGAAATTTCTGAGGTTATTCATTCCGGAAAAAGAACAGTCGAAGAGATTGGCCAGTCCTGTGGTGCTGGGACGGACTGTGGATCTTGCGTCCGCCGCCTTCAGCGTTTCTTGGACGCACAACTCTCTGAATCCCAGACTCAGGAAGCCTGCAAAACAGAATTAGATAGTCGCGAAGCGGGCTAAAACACTATTCACTGAGCTGTTGAGCTAAGTAATTCTCGATTCCAATCTCATTGATGACAAAGAGCTGTGATTCCAGCCAATCCACATGCTCCTCTTCGCTCACTAAAATCTTCTCTAAAAGATCTCTTGTTCCATGGTCTTGAAGTTTGCCACAAAGATCGATTGTCTGTTTTAAAAGAGGGATTGCCACTTCCTCAACTTTTAGATCGGCTTTGAGCTGCTCATGAACAGTTTCACCAACTGAAATCTCCCCTAGACGCTGGAGATTTGGAAGTCCATCTAAAAAGAGAATACGATCAATCAGCCACTGGGCATGTTTCATCTCATCGATAGACTCTTCGTAAACTTTTTTAGCGATGCGATGGTAACCCCAGTCCTTGCAAATTCGCGCATGCAAGAAATACTGGTTAATTGCCGTCAATTCGCCTGTGAGAATCAGATTCAGCTTTTCAATGATTTCTTTATTGCCCTTCATACTGGTCTCCTAAAGCCGAAGACCATAGCAACTCCTAGGGAGAATTACATCTCGAAACCCGTCAAATTGGAATATTTTACAGCTATTTCGAGGCCACTGCGAGCTTTACGTCAGCATATCCCGCCATCATTGAGGTGTACATGACCCTCTTTAAAACGTCATAGCCAATATCTCTGTCGGCCTGAAGAAGAATTTTGCCATCAAAAACGAATTCTTCATTGAGCTCTGAAATCGATTTTGCTTTTTCGGCGTGCTGATCAAGCGCTTGATATAATTTTCTTACGAACTGATTGTCGTTCGCATCCAGATCGCCTGCATCTAACTTTCCATCTTTTAAATCAACGATCTTTTCATCATCAACAAATACAGCGTCACGTGAAACCACCAAGTTCAATACTTCGATAGGATCTGTTGTTGAAGTACTTTCCGGGATGCTCAAACCTTCTTTCGGCGTAATATTCACAGGTGAGGTGCTATAGCTTTTGAGCAAAAACACAAGAAGAATAACAAACATATCCACCATTGAGGTGATTTGAATTTTAAAGGCCGATGGAGATCTACGTTCTGAATATCTTCTCATTCCACGTGGTGTAGACATAATTTATTCTCCAATCACATTTGAAAAAATCACGTTTGGAAACATCATATCGGTTTCCACTTTTTCGCCATTTTCTGGATCAACGAAAGCAAGCTTTCTAGACTGCGGATCCTTTCGAACTGAGTCCATTACCTTTACGAGATCATTCAGAGGAACATTCTCTTCCGGAGCAAGATCCAATTTAAAGACCTGTGGAAAGTTTTGCTTGATCTCGAACGCTTTAGCTTGAAGAGCGCTATAATCAAATCCATCTTGGTTCATTGGAACCAAAAACTTTTGAGTAGAACCTGACTTAGTCACTTCAAAAGCAAAGCCTTTGGCTTTGGAAACTCTTAGAGTCACCGTGGTTTCAGACTTTTCATTTGCGCGGTTCATTGCGTCTGCAACCACTTGGGGGACTGGGACTTCAATGAGTTTCACTTGAATAAAAGCCATACTCAATAAAAGCAGAGGGATGATCGAGACAATAATATCTAGAATTGGAGCCAGATTGAGATCGAAAGTGGCGTCTGTTGATCTTGTTCTTCCGTATCGCATAAATTACCTCAATACCCTCTTATTATTTCCACGCAGCTATTCTTAAGAAACCTTCGTTGTCGGAGGAGGTGTTTTTTGTGCTCCACCTTTTTCCATCGCATCTGTGTTGATTGTAGATGGATATGCTACAGCGGTCTTATAAGGTGCATAGATTCTCATTTTCAAAGCGTGAATCACTTTTCGTGAATGCTCATCGATTTCAGAGAACAATTGACCTTGTTTTGCGTGAAGAAACGAGTATGCAATCATAGTTGGAATCGCAAACATAAGTGCTAACGCCGTTGCAAACATCGCAATTGAGATACCTTCTGCAAGGAGAGTTTGTTTTTGTGCAACGTCTGCAAAACCGACAGCTTTAAATGCTGTAATCAGTCCCACAACTGTTCCAAGAAGACCGACAAGAGTTACAACGTTTGCAACCATTGCCAAATGTCCTAGACCCTTCATAAGTTTCGGGCCGATTTCTGAAGCAGCAATATCTAGTGCACCCTCAATCGCTTCATCATCACGATCTGATTTTTCAAGAATCCGCTTGATAACGTAAGCGAGAGGCTTTTTCTCATTTGCAGCACAAAAAGTGATGGCTTCTTCAAGCTTATCTTGTTCAATCAGTCCCATAACCTGTTTCATGAATGGTGCAGCTGGAAGAGCGCACTCGACATAAAGAGCTTTAAAACGATCGAAAATAAGTACCAATCCAAAGATACCAACGCCTGCGATACAGAAGTCGATGATCTTGTAGTTATTCAGAAAGCTTAAAAAAGTATCCATAGTAATCCCCCTTGCCATTGATAGCCTTACCGACAACTGGTCGGAGCCTGGTATATGGACTAAAGGAGAATTTTGGGGAGCGCTTCCCCCTCGCTCAGCTGCAAGGAAATCGACGCAAATCCGATAAAACCGGCAAAGTCTCAGACAGTTTTTTTAATTTCCATTAAACTGTAAATCCCATTTCCAGTGGACCCGAATGAGTCACTTCCTTGTAAGGATTGCATGATAAGAATCTACTGCTAATTCATAAATACCTGTATTTATTGGCCTTATTTGCACCTCTCGATGGGCCATCCAATTGCTATATTTGAAACCGGAGGTCACGATGACTTTATGGAGTGGGCCAAGGATTTGGTCCCTTTTTCTATCGCTTTTATTTTTAAGTGCTTCAGAAGGATACAGCCTTAATTTGAATTATGTTTCTCCGGAAACCAAAAAATCATTGGAAAGCGATTTTCAAAAGGCCTCTCATTTAGCTCCAAAACTAGACCGCTCATTTTGGGTGTGTGAAATGTTTGGAATGCAAACAGGACTTCAACACGAAAAGGATATACCACTTTATCAGTTTGCGGCTCGCAGTCGTGGGCTTCAAAATCATGGCTCATCACCAAATTCGGATTTTTCACTGAACCCTTCCAAAACAGAGCTGACCGGAAAAGGTGATCAAATAACTGAATACATTCGATTTAAGTCGGACAAAACTCTGATTTCGCAGATCGTTCATAAGTCGAGTGAAAAGACCCTTGCTTATGCTCTGTGCACTGAGAGCTCTCACTTGACGGCAGACCTCTCTTTTAACGACACTGTTGATTCAAATGATTGAAATCATCGTAATGGCATTTTGTCTGGGACTGAACGCCGTCCTAGCTGCTTTTGAGATTGCATTTGTCACCCTGTCTAGATCACGCCTTAAAGAGCTTGCTCGAAACGGAAATACTGCCGCTCAAAGTCTACTTGATCTGAGGCAAAATCCGGAGCGAACACTTTCAGTGATTCAGGTCGGAATTACACTTGTTGGGGCACTTGCGGCTGCAGTTGGTGGAGCGGAGGCACAAGAGAGCTTTGCACCTACTATAGCCTCAACACTTAAAATTCAGCTTTCGACCGCAGAAGGCTTAGCTCTTCTTATGGTTGTTGTGCCATGGACAATGTTAACGGTCGTTTTTGGTGAATTGGTTCCGAAAACTCTAGCCCTCAGAAACTCTCAGAAAATCGGATTAGCCTCAGCAAGATGGTTATTGTTATTAGATCGAATTTTTCTTCCAGTGGTGAACTTTCTGGAGTGGTCTACAAAACGAGTTTTAAAGATATTCTTTCCGCGATCAAAAGGCACTGAGGATCAGGCGCAATTCGATACGGTGGAACTCGGTGCTTTATCTCATCAGACACGCCAGTATGTTCTAAACTTGGTCGCTCTAGAGAAGAAGCGTGTAGGACATGTTTATCTTCCTTGGGCTCAAGTCGATTATCTTTTAAAAGACAATATGCTTGAAGATGTTGAAACGGTTGTAGTTCGATCTGGCCACACCCGTCTTCCCGTTGTTGATGATGGCCAAGTCGTGGGAGTGATTAATACAAAAGAACTTTTGACATTGATTAAGGCTGGAGAACGAGATTGGACTACAATCATACGTCCAATTTCCAGAGTGAACGAAAACAGCTCGTTACTAATGACACTTCGACAAATGCAAGAAAAGCGCAGCCATTTGTCTGCGGTCTATCATGGTGAAAAGCTCAAGGGCATTGTCACCATGGAAGATATTTTAGAGGAAGTGATCGGCGAAGTTTATGATGAAGACGATGACGATGCTTTAAAAAGAATACTTACGCGCAGGAAAATCTCTCTTAACCAAAACGTCCGGTGATGTAATTTTCTGTTCGAGTGTCCTTGGGATTGGTAAAAATCTGTTGAGTTTCTCCAAATTCGACAAGCTCACCTAAGTACATAAAGGCTGTATAATCTGAAACCCTGGCTGCTTGATGAAGATTATGAGTCACCATTACGATCGTTACTTTGGTCTTCAGATCATTTACTAAGTCTTCGATATGACCGGTTGAGATCGGATCCAATGCTGAAGTCGGCTCATCCAATAGAATCATTTCCGGATCTGTTGCAAGAGCTCTTGCGATGCAAAGCCTTTGTTGCTGTCCGCCGGAGAGTGCCAGAGCATTCGCATTTAAGCGATCCTTTACTTCGCTCCATAGTCCAGCTTGTTGGAGTGACCACTCCACCTTTTCTTCCAATATTGCCCTTCGCTTAATACCTCGAATTTTTAGCCCATAACTGACATTTTCAAAAATGGACTTTGGAAATGGATTTGGTCTTTGAAAGACCATTCCAATACGCATTCGCACTTCAATAGGATCAATCTCCTTCGACAAGAGATTGATGTTTTCAGGGTATATTGTGATTTCACCCTCATAGTGATTTCCTGGATAGAGATCATGCATCCGATTCATGCACCTTAAAAGCGTTGTTTTCCCGCAGCCACTCGGCCCAATAAGAGCCGTCGCCTGATTCTGATAAATCGGCAAGGTCACACTTTTTACGACTTGGTTTTCGCCATAGTAAAAACTTAAACTTTTCACTTCTGCAGACTTTTTCAACATCGTCTCCTACCTACCACTTCAATCGCTTTCTGAATCTGTTACGAATTAGAATTGCGGCTAAATTCATTAGTAATGTCATCGCCAAAAGAATCAATCCGGTTGCAGCTGCATTCTCATGAAACGCGGCTTGAGGCCGTGAAATCCAGTTGAACATTTGAATCGGCATCACTGTAAATGGATCCTCTAACCATTGAAAACTGACAAACGGTGGCTCTGAAGCCACGGGGGGAGTTGGTAAAAACGCAATGAATGTTAATGCTCCAATTGTTATTAGTGGTGCTGTCTCTCCTATCGCTCGGGATAAGGAGATAATGACTCCCGTTAAGATTCCTCCAATTGCACTCGGAAGAACGTGGTGACTGGTCACCTGCCATTTCGTTGCACCGGCGGCGTACGCGGCTTCGCGGATTGAGTTTGGAACAGCCTTAATCGATTCTCGTGTTGTGACGATGACTATTGGAAGAACAAGTAGACCTAATGTTAGCCCAGCTGTCTGAATACTTTGACCAAGATCCAATTGATAAACGAATAGGCCGAGCGCCATGAGACCAAAAATAATTGAGGGCACTCCTGCGAGATTCACAATGTTCAATTCAATAAAAGCCGTAAACCAATTCTTCTTTGCATACTCTTCAAGATAAACGCCCGAAGCCACACCCACTGGAATGGCAAACATTGCAGTCACAAACATGACATATAATGTACCAACCCAGGCCGATAAAATTCCCGCTCGCTCCGGGTGCCGAGAGGGAAACTCTGTTAAAAATTTAAAGTCGATTCTAGGGAGCCCTGTGATGGCCAGGTCTGCAATTAAAGCGACCAATGCCAAGAGAGCGCAGAACAATAGAAAAAGCGAAAACGAAACCAGTGCCAAATCCCAAAGCTTTCGCTTTTTAATATCTTGAGAGTATGCACTCTTCATAACCTAGTAAACCTCCCGAAACTTTCGTCTCAAAGCAAAGCCTATGAGATTGAAGATCATCGTTAAGACCAGAAGGCTTAAACCTGCAACATAGATTGAGCGATAACCAAGCGACCCATGGGGTAAATCGCCAAGACTCACCTGCACGATAAACGCTGTGATGGTTGCTGCGGGCTCTGTCGGATTCAATGTGAGATTGGGCTGCATTCCAGCAGCAATTGCAACAACCATAGTCTCCCCAAAGGCGCGCGAAATCCCCAGAATATAAGCCGAGGTCAATCCCGAAAAAGATGCGGGAACCACTACACGAAAGGCAGTTTGAGCTTTTGTAGCACCGATTCCATAAGACGCCTCTCTTAAATCGGAAGGAACAGATCTCATGGCATCTTCACTTAAGCTCGAGACATAAGGAATAATCATTAAGCCTATGACAAGACCGGCACTCAAAACGTTAAATCCACTTAGGCCCGGAATAATTTTTTGTAAAAGCGGGGTTACAAATAGCAGCGCAAAATAGCCATAAACAACGGTCGGAACACCAGCTAGAAGTTCAAGAATGGGTTTCAAAACATCACGAACTCCGGCAGGCAAATATTCACTAAGAAGAATTGCAATCAAAGTTCCCACCGGTATTGCTAAGCAAAGCGCGATCACAGTTGTTAAGAATGTTCCGGATAAAAGTGGCAATATTCCGAACTGTGGATCTGCAAAGAGAGGTGTCCAAACAGTTCCTGTCAAAAAGTTCCACACAGAGACATGTTCAAAAAAGGGAATGGATTCCACAATAAGTATCGCAAGAATCCCGAAAGTCACAAGAACCGAGGAAGCTGCTGCCAGAAAAAGAAGAGCTTCTACAAAATTCTCCATGGCGCTTCTTTTAAGACGCGCAAGTCGTCCAATTTTTAGATCGACTTTTTTTAATTCAAGGTTTGAAGAAGCGATTTCTTTCATTGCTTTATAAGGCCTTTTCTTTCTCAAGAAGGTCCTTAATCTTTAGACCAACAGGAGCATGGCCACCGAATGCAGATCCAAGCTTTTTGTCTTTAATATGCTCAATGGCCATCTCATAAGCTTCTTTGGGAAGCGCAACGTATCGTGCCTCTGGCACCAACACGGGAGCCTGCTTCAGATAAAATTCTGTAAATGCTTTTATCTCAGGACGGGTCATGCTTTTTTCACTGACATAAATGAAAACCGGACGAGACAGAGGATAGTAAGTGCCATTTTCAACCGTTTCTTTCGACGGAAGGACTGGTTTGTTTTTTAGAGGTGCATTTTCGCCTCCTATGATTCCAGCAGCTTTCAATTTGCCCTTGTTTTCCTCAAAGTAGGCATATGGCAAGTAGCCAAGTGCATTTTTATCCTTAGAAACACCCATCACTAAAGTGTTATCATCCTCGCTGGCTGTGTAATCACCACGACTTGATTTTTCTTTGCCTACTATAGCGTTCGTAAAATAATCAAAAGTACCAGAGTCAGCTCCAGCTCCATAAAGTGAAAATTCGGAGTCTGGCCATTTCGGATTGATTTGGTTCCACTTTGTGATTTTGCCTTGGGCTTTGGGCTCCCACATTTTCTTTAGTTCATCTACGGTTAGATTTTGAATCCAAGTGTTGGCCGGATTCACAACAACTGCGGTGGCATCATAAGCTATTGGCAATTCGTAGAATTTTACGCCAGCTTTGCGGCAGTTTTTGATCTCTGATTCAGAGATTGGGCGTGATGCGTTTTGCACATCTGTTTCACCACGACAAAACTTCTTAAATCCCCCTCCAGTTCCAGAAACTCCAACTGTCACTCGAACCTTTCCGCGCTGCTCTCGCTGGAATTCCTCTGCAACTGCTTCTGTGATCGGATAGACGGTGCTAGATCCATCTGTTTTAACAACAGGGATTTGTGCGTTTGCTGATGGAGAGTTTAAGAGCGCTAGAATCAATAGAAGAGATGCCATCAAGAAGACTCCTTTGCGATGATCTAAAGGTATTCATTCAACATTGGGAAGTATGAGCATATTTGTCTGATTTTTCATGTCAGGAACTGGTTAAAATTTGCGAGCTAGAGCGTAAAACTTAGTGGCTAAATGCAGATAAAAAATTTACACTTAATTTCTATGAAAAATGAAAAAATTCGCGTTGCAGTCTTGTGTGGTGGTCGGTCCGGTGAGCATGAAGTGAGTTTGGTTTCTGGGTCATCTGTCGCAAAGTCTTTAAATCCAAACAAATATGAGGTGGAGCTGATCGGGATTGATCATCTCGGGAATTGGCGTCCTGTGGATACACAAAAAGTTCTCTCTGGTGAAGTCGCGCCCGAGCAACTAAAGCTCAGCGAGTCTAAATTGCTCCTCGAGCCAAAAGCCCATCCGTCGAATAATTTCATAGATGTAGGCAGCCGCCCTTTCGACATTATCTTTCCGGTGCTCCATGGAACATATGGTGAGGATGGTACTGTTCAGGGACTTCTTGAACTAGCGAATATTCCTTACGTCGGATCCGGCGTTCTTGGATCGTCCGTTGGAATGGATAAGGATGTTTCCAGACGCCTTCTTGAGCATGCTGGAATTCCAGTGGTTCCGACACTTTGCTTGCGAAAGAATTCAAATCAATCCGTCGAAGAAATGATTGATCGAGCCGCAAGCCAGTTTGGTTTTCCGTTTTTTGTAAAGCCGGCCAATATGGGATCCTCTGTGGGTGTTCATAAAGTAAAATCCACTGCGGATGGCATCCAAGCACTGAATGATGCTTTTTCTTATGATACGAAAGTGCTGATTGAAAAAGGAATTCCTGCAAGAGAGCTCGAGTGTGCCGTACTCGGTGGAAGTCCAAATCGTGCCAGTGGAATTGGTGAGATTATTCCAAATCATGAGTTCTATAGTTATGAAGCGAAATACCTCGATGAAAATGGTGCCGACTTAAAAATTCCAGCAGAGATCAGCGAAGCTCAAGTGCAGGAGCTTCAACGTCTTTCGCTGAAGGCCTTTGAAGTGCTCGAACTGGATGGGCTTGCACGGGTCGATTTCTTTATGGATAAGACCACCGGTGAGCTTTACCTCAATGAGGTCAATACAATGCCGGGGTTTACGAAAATCAGTATGTACCCGAAACTCTGGCAGGCCGCGGGATTGAGCTATTCGGACCTCTTAGATGAGCTTATTCAACTTGCACTCAAGCGCCACAAAGTACGAAGTCAGCTCAAAACCGAGTTTGAAGGCGCACAAAGAAAATAGCTGGGCGCATCAACACTGGTTGAATGCCCTCGAATCGAATATTTTTCCAAGTTCGTCCAATCACATCTATTATGCGGAGAGGTGGCAGAGTGGTCGATTGCACCGGTCTTGAAAACCGGCGGGCCTTTGCGGGCTCCGTGAGTTCGAATCTCACCCTCTCCGCCAACTTGCTTTTTTCTTAATGAAATCAATCGCTTACGTTGCTTGCTTGGAATTCCTGACCATTCCGTGACCACGCTTTTTCATTCTTAAAACCTTTGCATCTTGAGGTACATCAAAGGTGACCACTTGAGATGCTTCGAAAGCTTGAGCTTCACAAAAATGCGCATACCTCGCTGTCATTGATGTTGTTGAGTGACCCAAGATGTTTGCGAGATGAAAAATCGAACCACCTTTTGAAACAAACTGTGTTGCAAAGGTGTGTCTCAGATCATGAAAGCGGATCGCTCTTACCCCGACCCTCTTGCAATCATTCCGAAAAACTCTCGCCAGATGAGTGACGTTCGAACAACCCAAAGTTTCAGGACAAAATAAAATATCATCTTTTGTTCGTTGAACCATCGTTCTCAAAGCCATCTTTGTCGCCGAATTCATTGAAATGAACCGCTCGCGATGAGTCTTGGTCGTCTCTTTGATGATTTTAAGCTTTTGACAAAAACTTCTCTTAATCACGATGAGGTTTCGATCAAAAAGCACCACCTCTTTTTTAAGACCGAGGATCTCGCCAGCTCGCATTCCAGTGTTCAAAGCCACAAGATAAAACTCAAGCCGAGGATGTCCTCTCATTCCATCCAGAAACTGAGTGACCTCTTCTGAATTCCAAAATTCAGTTCTTGGAGGAGATTTTCTTGGCCCCTTAGTGCCGACTCCTGGAAGACGATCAATGAAGCCCCATTCAAAGGCTTTCTTCAGTACAGACTTGAAAGTGACATAAAGAAAATTCTTTGTCGCCTGACCTTTAGCCGACTGATTGATCTCTTTGGTGTACTCCGCAACATCGAATGTTGTGATGGTATCCATCCAACGATTCTGAAAACGGGGTTTGATTTCATGGTTGAGTGCTCCAAGGTATTTTTCCTTTGAGGTGAATTCCATATTTGAACAATGGTTTTCCATATAAAGGTCCACAAAATCCTGGAAGAGAATGCGCTTCTTTTGTGATTGCTCAAAACCTCTCGCATCAGCAACAACCTTGGCTTCAAACTGAACCGCATCGATTTTTCGCCGAAAGCATTTAGAGATGCGCTTTCCACTAGGGAGAACGACTCGTGTCCGAAATACGGTTCCCCTTTTTCTTTTAAGTACGTCTATTGCCATTGTGACCTCCTATTTGAAGCCACTTTGCAATTTCAGTGGGCCGAAACCTTAAAAGCCTCTTTAATTTAATGAAAGGGATCTCTCTTCGATAAACCCAATCATAAATCGTTTTTTCGGAGACTCTTAAAAATTCAGCCGTCTCGGTTACCGTCCACAAATTTTCAAACAACGATCGATTTTCTGATTTCATAAATACCTCAAAGCTGAAGGTTCAAAAATGGTGAACTTTTACAATTTCTCTAATTTCTCGAAATACTGCTCTTCTAAGGTCTTTAATTTCCCTTTGAGGTCATTTAAGGATCTTTTTTCCCGGCTTGATTTAAATAATTTATTTTCAAGCTTCTCTATCTGGCTTTCGAGAAAACAAAGATCAGCCTCAATTTGAATCAACTCTAGTTTTTCCGATGGGCCTCCCCGCTTTTCAAATCTTTCGAGAAGGTTTGTTTCAGAAATTTCCTCAAGGCGTCTTATTCCCTGTTTTCCACGAATAAATACCTGCACGCCGCAATCATCGCAGTGATAATAAGGCTTATTTTTCTTTGAATTTTCTATGGATTTTAATTCCCCACAGGTCGGACATGGATATTTCATGACTTTTTCCTCCTAACGTAACGTTACGGAGGAAAATCGGAATGTATTTTTCAAATTTTCCTCCTGATTAAAATTCATGAGGAAAATTTATTTTTTATTTAGTTTGAAGAACAGGCGGTCGCGAGGCCCTCAATTTTTCCTATTTTTCAGAAACACTGCCCTTCTTAATTTACCAAAGGCATTTAATCCGTAATTTTTTGGGCTCAGACCGTGTTTTCCAGTAGAGAGAAGTTCAAAAAGCTCCTCGTCGGTCAATTTCTGAGTGGCCTCGGACGCGAGAATCTGAAGGAGCAAAAGAGCCTTTTTTATCAATGTCGTATGGGTAGACACTTCAAAATCATCTTCAATTTTGGACTTCCCTTTAGGGCGAAGGGCGACTCCTAAGGAGTGAATTCCAGATCTCTCCCAAAGGGGCCACCATTCAAGAACAGAAAGGCCGACACGAGTTTGAAGAAGACAAGGCTCAATTCTAATTGCTTTATTAAAAAGAGAGTCTTGACCATGAGGAGAATCGCGCAAGCTTTCTAGAAACTTTTTATTGCTAAAAGCAAAGTCCGATTTTGTGGCCGCGCATATTGTGAGAAGAGAATTAATAGCCCTTCTTCTTGAATAGGACTCTAATATTGCTGCATGAGCGGTCCATTTCGGAGCCACTAATTTTTCAAGAGGAATTCGATCAAACGGCAAGGTTTTATTATTCTTATATTTTCCGATTCGATTTTTATAATCTTCTCTTAAGTATTCGGCCAAAGACCGATGCTCTTCCAAAATGCGATTTAATTTATCTGGGATTGCGGTCATCATATTTTCTAGCGGTGGGCTCTGAAGATAAAATGTTTCTTTTTTATTTCCCAATCGATTAGGCGGACCTCCTTTAACGAGATCAAAGGTTTGATCGCCAATTTCATATTCCTTTGAAGAAATTCGTGCAGGAAACTGACTTAGAATATCATTAAGTTCTGACCAGATAATCGGATTAGAGTCTTTAATAGGACCTTATTGTATCTCGGCATGGACTTAATTAAACAAATTCGTCCTTATTTGTCAGAAATAATCAGCTGTAATTTCAATTTATTGAGAATTTTGAAAAGCATTTGAAGGCTTGGCGCTCGTCGTCCCTGCTCAATGTATTTGATGGTTTGATAGCTCACATCAAGGTCTTCTGCCAATTCTTCTTGGGTAATGCCTAAACTCTTTCGCTTTTCCTGCAAAAGCAATCCTATTTTTTCTAAATCAGCAAGTTTGGCCTGAGATTTCTCAAGACTTTTGTTCGGCATCTCTTAATCATCTTGAAAGGTTACTTGCAGTAACAGACACTTATAGTAACCTTTTGGAGGAATTGATGCGTATATTGATTGTGCTGGTCCTTGCCGTCGCTTGTGGACTTACTTACGCAGAAGAAGTCTCTGATCAGAAAGAGGAGACTCGGGAGGGCTGGCAAACTCCTCCCGAGGTCACAGTAACTCCTAGCTATGAAGAGCCTCAAAGATATGCAGAAACACTCGCTCCAAACCAACTTCGAAGGACAGACACATACTTTATGCTCGGCGCGACTATTTCACCAAAATCCAAATATCGAACCGTTTTTCAAGGAATTGACAGATCATATACGGATACTGACAAATCCGCCGTCGCCTTCGGAGTTGATTCAGTAATTCGATTTACACCACTATTTGGGATGTCCATCGTTTCTGGACTTACTTTGTATAAATATTCAGACGGAACACCTTCTGATAAAATTGTAGATTTTGGTCTCGGCCCGAGAATAGCAATCCAAGCAAGAGACTTTGAATTCTGGATTAATGCCATCGCCGCATGTGCTGTTAATGTTTGGGGCAAATCTTATGATATTTCAAATGGTTATATTGCGCATTTTAGTGATGATCGGAGCATCGCTTTTCAATTTTCGTCACGAGTCGGGATCGATTATAATTTGATGGATCTTGTAAAGTTCAGAATTCAAGGCGGCTATACAACTGCACAGTATGATGTCGATGTAAGCATTAAGACATATCCGGGATTTTCTGAGGTCGCGACCGGGTCCGGTCGGGTTGAACGCTCTTATTGGACCGCGCTTGGGGGTATCGCAATCTTATTTTAACAAAGACATTAAAAATATAACTTTGCAATTTACTACCTAATCTATGACAGATAACTCTAAGATTAAATTAATTACGACAGTGATTTATTAAATAAAATGTTTGGGCCTCCTCCATGCTTTTGTCCAAATGTTATTCTAAAATTCATTTATATTCGTTGACTAATAGTTCAATACTAGATGCCCCAACAGGCCGGATAAAAGTTGTTTATATTTTTGTAAAACTGAATGATGAAGCAAATTGACAAAGGTTGACGGAAAGTGTCTAAGGCTCAATTCTGCAACTTTTTTCAATACTATGAGTCCCGTACAACATAGGGCAGTAGTACATTGGGCTGTTACACACACAAGAATTAGAATCTTTTGAGGACTTTAGCATATTGTTTGAGTTAAGAATTCCAATAAACAAAGAAAGTCCTCCAAAGCCAAGAAATATAATAGAAAAAAATGCAGACCAGCTTAATTTGGGAGAATCAATTTTAGGGATTTTATTTTTTGCTTGTCCCGTCAAACAAGTCATTGAAAAAAGAGAGCTCACTAAAGAAAGAATGAAAAGTCCCGCTGACCAATTTAATATAATTGTTGATCTTCCCGCCAATTGGACAATTGTAGCTGTTGCCGCCAAACCACCTGTTGATATCACCCCTACAAGAGAAAGCGTATTAGAATATGTTTCGATCCAGCGACTATGTCTGGCGTCTTCGTCGCTCATCTCCTGCGCACTCCTCGCTTAACCTGTTCCCACACATTAGATATCTGAGGGCAATCATCGCTATCTTCGCCAACGCCTGATTCAATATAGCTAATTTGCTTCGCATTCAGTTTTTTAATTTTTTCTCCTTCACGAAGCCCTAACCGACGTTCCACTAACCGTTCCAAAAACTCTCTGACTTCATTGCCGTCATAATCCTTACTTTCAAGAAGCTGCCTTATTTGCCACTTTCTTTTATCTATTACTCTACCCACTCTATCTTCCACCGCAGGTGTTATCTTGTCTGCATATTCGGCCAATATATCAAACATGAAATCATGCGAAAGAACAAGGGAAGTTACCTCTTCTCTGTCCGGATGACCTTCTAATATTGACAGAAAATATTGATGTTCTTTTGCCAAGAAATTTTTAACCTCGTCGCAAAACATTGACCTTCCCCCGATAAATCGGACCATTTGAAAATCTAGTCTCTTCGTGTCATA